>DYEP01000010.1 GCA_020725675.1 Symbiobacterium sp.
AACCGCCATTCATCCCCCGACTAAAGTCAGGGACATTCCGGCGAATGATTCGTAAAACGCATCATGTCAGCTACAATCCCAGCCACCGGCTCAAACCATAGCTCGCGATGGCTGAATACTGCCTATGCACTGTCGAATACAGACCATCTTAATCACAAGTCACAGAGACGGCTCATCAAATAAACTATCGCCGCTGCAATGTCATAGCCGGTGCTCGCACCCATCCGTCCCAGTAGCCGCAAAGTGTTGGGCGAAAATTCCCCCTCAAACAGAGACTCCAGAAACTCCTTTACAGGTTGGGGAGTGAGCCCCCTTCTGCCCAGTTCGAGCATGTGCTTGCCGAGTACTGTGGTCTTGCTCAGCATGCACTCAGAGAAGGGTGGCGGGTACCACTCGACGCCTCTGCTCTGTTGAAAATAGCGAAAAGCAACAAGGGCGCCGTGTATAAGGTCGTCACCCGTTGGAGTAGAGCCGCGACCAAGGCCCGATAGACTGTCGCAGGCAACCATAAAACTCTGTTTATCACCCGTTAATAATGAGGCCGCCAATTGCGGGAAACCGATTTCAATCTGCCGGCTAAAATAATCCCGCCCACTGTTTATACCAAGTAGTACCGAACTAGAGCAGCTAGCCATTTGTGATTTCAACGCTTCCAACATCTTAGGCAGAACCGCTTTCACCACACTCTTGTCAAATGCCAGTTGATCGGGAAGACCAAAATAGATTTCAGTATCACCAAAAAGAACGACCAGTTCGTCACTGCCAGCACAGAATGTGACAGCCCCCTGCTCAAACCACCCCTGCTTGCACTGTCTGAGAAAGTACTTCAATCTATCAAAACCATCTGCCGGCAGCCCCAAGGATGCCGGACCATAAAACATCTCCGGACCCGCCAGCATTAACAAATGCGGCCAGCCTTCCACAACCAAATTAACTACCTGGTCGTGGATAGAAAGAACAGTCAGTCTGGTTCTTTCTTGATACATACTCAGGTCAGCTGCCAGCCAGCTGCTACGGTAGCAATGTTTAGGCACTTCTTCATCCCCTGCCCAAAGACTACGTGGTTCCCTATGCTCCTCACACAGCTTCCAGTCCTTATTTCCTATGACAACATGTCGTTCCCAGGGGCGTTGCCGAAATCAGCCGTAGCCTGAAGCATAATCTATGATAAAGTGTCCCAACTCTACGTTCCCCGGACGTTGATCGTTTGACGTCGTTTCGGCAAGCAATCCTCATTCACCAAACATTCAACATCGCATAGAATGTTCCCTTTTCCAGCCACAGGAATGATGTCCTGTGCGGTCTCTGTTTAAGTGTCTTACTTGGTAAGGAACCCGGGATAAAGACCATTTCTGCTTCTGCCGCTGCGTATTTCCTTTACACCGCAATACGGATTCTGCTTAGCATCATTCACAGCAACAACCTTTTGAAAGATCATGCAAAAGAGGTGGTGCCTCGAGATCCCATTCAATGGATTGCGGACTTCTGCCATTCACCCAATGTACACATGACACGGAGCCAGCAAACACCTTGCTTTTTTCTCTCCGTCGTCCTATCATTAAAACCATACCCCAAAACAGCAAGAATAGAAAATTGTTGTTTGCGTGGATATCGCTGTGGACTGAGCTGATCAGATGATTGCTGAATATGGCCGCACTGAGTGTACCAAAGGAGTGATAACCCATGACAAACTCTACGAACGAATGCAGCCTTTCTCTCATCACTGAAGCTGCAAGAGCTATGCAAGGCGTTGTCCACAAGACCCCCATCCTGAGCGCCAAGTCGTTCGGCATGGACGGTGGTGGCAATGTCTTGTTGAAACCCGAAAACCTTCAGCGGACCGGCTCGTTCAAGGTGAGAGGTGCATATAACCGCATAAGATCGCTCAGCTCCGAGGAAAAGAAACGAGGCGTCGTCGCTGCTTCTGCAGGCAATCACGCGCAAGGAGTGGCTCTTGCAGCCACCATGATGGGTATTTCCTCCACTGTGGTTATGCCGTCGACCGTTCCCATAGCTAAGGCCGCCGCGACAGAAGGATACGGAGCGAAAGTGGTGTTGTGCGGTCAGAACTACGACGAAGCTTACCGCAGAGCGATGCAGATCGCCAGCGAGGAAGGACAGGTGTTCATCCACCCGTTCGACGACCTGCAGGTGATAGCAGGCCAAGGTACTTTAGGTCTTGAGATCCTCCAAGACGTCCCGGATGTTGATATGGTAGTAGTGCCCATCGGAGGCGGAGGACTAGCCGCCGGTGTCGCCTCGGCCATCAAAGCTCTAAAGCCTCAGGTCACCATCGTGGGAGTTCAAGCTGAAGGTGCACCATCGATGTATCGGTCCTTCAAGGAGGGGAAGCGGGTCCCGGTCGATACGACGTATACAATAGCGGACGGTCTTGCGGTCAAAGTCCCAGGAACCTCCACTTTTGAGATCATCAAACGGCTTGTGGACGATGTGGTCACAGTAACAGACGGTGAGATAGCGAGGGCGGTTCTGTCCTTGCTTGAACGGGCCAAACTTGTCGTGGAAGGAGCGGGAGCAGCAGCCCTTGCCGCAGTGTTGCACCGGAAGCTGAATCACCTGTCACACCCATCGGGGCAGACCGTAGTATTACTGACTGGTGGCAACATCGACGTGAACGTGCTTGCCAGGATCATCGACAAGGGTCTACTGGGAGAAGGCAGGTACCTACGGATGGCCACCTGCATGAAGGACAAGCCTGGAGAGCTCCAACGCTTCCTCAAGGTTGTGGCTGATCTTGGAGGAAATGTGGTAACCGTGCATAACGACCGCTTAAGACATGACATCGCTCTCGGCGAGGCAGAAGTGGAGATCGTGATAGAGGCAAGAGACCGTACACACCGGGATGCGATCATCAATGCAATTATGGACGCAGGCTACCCCGTGAGGAAGCAGGAATGACGCTGCAAGAACCTTTGGGATACAGGGACCTCCACCACATCTGAATACAAAAGAGGAGGCCCTTTTATTGTAGATAAAATATAATACAAAGGCCCCCTAGTCGCACCAGATCTCAAACTGGGCTCGCGTCGCATACAGGACTTGAGAGTGCACGAGTCGGTCCTTGCTGAGAAGATTTCCGCCAAAGAGTTAGGCCGGTAAAACCTCCAAAGGTGGTAGCCTTCCAAAGTCATCTAAACAGCTCAACAGCGATCCTTGCCACAAGGCTGCGCGCGAGGATGACTGAAAGACCCGTGCGACTCTGTACCGCCCGTTTCATCCCCAGAGTATACCCCATACAATCCATGACGATGATCTCTGCGCCCGTGCTCTTCAGTCTCATGGCAGCCCGAAGTAGCTCATCCTCATCACCCGAATATGGGCTGGCGCAAGCCGCTGATATCTGGGACGCCATCCGGGACCACTTGGTCTTCGCTTGTTCGAGTTGAAGGGGAGACGGGGTCATGATACCCACTTTGCGATCTGCCGCGATCGCAGACACTGTACTGTGAAGCAGCACGTCAGGTTTGACGAGCAGCGCCGAGGTGCTTACCGCTGGGAAGTCGCCTGTACATAAGAGAAT
>DYEP01000090.1 GCA_020725675.1 Symbiobacterium sp.
CTCAGGCAATACTTCGCCGCGCCTGTGGAGATACCATGCGACCGCGAAGAGGAGCCCGAGAGTGACCACTACCGCCAGTATGGCGTTGGGCACAAAGCCCGCCACGAGGAAGCCCACAGCAGCGCACGCGGCTGCGACAACCGCGTACGGTATCTGGGTTGTCACGTGGTCGATGTGGTTGCACGCAGAACCTGTGGACGAAAGAACGGTTGTGTCAGATATAGGCGAGCAGTGGTCCCCAAAGATTCCTCCCGCTAGTACCGCACCGATGACCACAAGCAGATCCGCGTGTGTCTGAAGTCCGATGGGTACCGCAAGAGGCATGACGATGGCGAAAGTGCCCCAGGACGTACCGGTGGAAAATGCGATGAAACAGGCCACGATGAACAGGATGACCGGTATGGACCATCCGGGAAGAGTGCTGCCCACTATCTCAGCGACGTACGCCCCGGTACCGAGGTCAGAGCTCACACCGCCGATGGCCCATGCGAGTATGAGGATGCACAGCGCGGGCACCATCGACTTGATCCCGGTGGCGATGGCTTCCATAGATTCGATAATGGGTACCACCTTGCGGGCGGCATACCACACAACCGCGACGGCGTTGGCCAGAAGGGTCGCATAAAGGAGCGCCGTAGCAGAATCGGCATCGCCGACAGCTTCCTGGAAGCTTGCGCCGTCAAAGAACCCGCCAGTGTAGAGGATGCCGATGACCGTCACCGCTACCAGAGTGATGATGGGAAGGAACATGTCAGACGCAGAACCCTTCTCAGCTGGCTTCAGCAACGCGATATCCTGACCGGGTACCTCCGTGACTCCAGGTCTTGATACATCGCCTGTAAGCATGGCCCGCTTTTCCGCTTTAGCCATTGGGCCGAACTCGAGATCAGTTGACGCGATCATAACGACCATCACTACTGCGGCGATTGCATAGAGGTTATAAGGAATGGATGTAATGTAGGCGAGGAACGGGCTTGTATCAATTCCCGCGTTGGAGAACTCCGCAGCAATAAGGGATACGACGTAAGCGACCCAGGTTGAGATGGGAATCAGGATGCAGACGGGTGCAGCAGTGGAGTCTACGATGTATGCCAGCTTCTCGCGGGATACTCTGTACCTGTCGGTGAGTGGCCTCATGACGGAGCCGACTGTGAGAGTGTTGAAGTAATCGTCAAAGAAGATGACCACTCCAGCCAGCCATGTGAGGATCTGTGCTCCCTTTCTGCTTTTCACACGCTTTCCGGCCCAGTCACCGAAAGAACGAAAACCTCCTGATTTCTGGACCAGACCTACAATACCACCGAGAAGACATGTAAAGATTAGGACTCTTGCCTGCCAGTCATCTGTCATTTGTGCCACAATGCGTTCTATCAGGTCAAAAAAAGCGGGGAGTACTGCGTAGTTATTGAATACAAATGCACCCACAGCGACTCCAATGAACAACGAAAGAATGACCTGCTTCGTCCAAATAGCCAGACCGATGGCTATGAGGGGAGGCAGCAGCGACAATGCGCCGAAGTTTTGTTCCACCCGAGATTACCTCCTTGAAAACGTTCTTTTCTCAGGAGCCCACGATCCGTCGGGAGAAAACTTCAAAAAGGCCGGTGCTACCACCCCCTATCAAGTTGATTCACAAGTGTATATTGTTAGACATCCGAGCTCAGTTTTCCTGCCCTATGAGCTTTCAGATATTTCCTGCAGAACTTGTCCCTGCCGGCAAGCGCCCACGCGGAGTACAGGCATGCCATCAGCCTGTTGTCGTTGGGATCTAAAATAGCAGAATCAAGCCCAGACGCAATGCACATGGCAAGGAACGTCCTGTTGAGCAGCGCCCGCTCGGGAAGACCGTACGACACGTTCGACAGACCACAGATAGTATGGACCCCAGGGAGCTCCTCTCTGATGCCCCTCAGTGTATCAAGCACTGCCATACCGAAGTCATCTCCGGTGCTGATCGGCCGGACCAGAGGATCTAGGTAGATGTCCTCCCTGCTTATGCCTTCGGCCTCAAGGCGGGATACCAGCCGTCTGGCAATATCAAGCCTCTGTTGGGCAGTATCGGGGATGCCGTTGTCATCCATGCATAGCGCCACAACCTTGCACCCGAAGCGAAGCACCACTGGAAGTATCGCGTTCATCCGTTCCTTTTCCAGGGTAATGGAGTTTACCATAGCCCTCCCCTTATGCACAGATAGGGCCTCAAGAAGTGCTGCCGGGTTCGGGCTGTCTATGCAAAGAGGCACGCTGAATTTCTCCTGGATGATCTGGACCAGCCATCTCAATGCATCGGGTTCGCCGTCTACTAAAGTCCCCGCGTTGACGTCTATCATGTCGGCCCCGGCTTCAAGCTGCTCGCCAGCAACTCTCAAGATATAATCGGCGTCTTTCGCTATGACCGCCTGGTTGATCTTCTTTCTGCTTGTGTTGATCTTTTCACCGACAATGAACATATTCTACCTCCTACTCCGGGCCAAGAGGCAGACGATCCGCACCTGCTCTCTTTTTCACTGCCTTCATCGCTTCATCCAGCACAGGCTGTACGCCGCACGGGCCTTCCGATTCCTTCTGCTTCAAAATCTCAGCAACCACTTTTCTCGCTCTCTGATCGGACGTGGTATGGCCCTGCGCCTCCCAGGTCTTCCTGTCCTTGCGATCAATTGCAGGACCCGGCATATGCACTTCTTTCTTAAACCACTGACGAGTGTGTTTTGTGTTCAGGTAATCTCCTCCGGGGCCAAGCTCAACAATCAGCTCTGTTGCAAGTGTGTCATCGTTCACATCGATACCGCGGAGCAGCCTGAGTATCAACCCACAGATTTCGTTGTCTATCACCAGCTTCTCAAGGCTCATCGTACCTACGAAGTCCAGCATGCCCGGTCCCGATATCACGTTAATGCCTGCAAGGGCCCCCATTACGGCACCCATGGCCGTCTCAAGGCCTGCCTGCGAATCGTTGCACTTGGAGTCGGACAAGCAGGTGTAGGTGTGCGTGGGCAAGCCGTAAAATTTGCCCATCTGGGTGCTGGCGCAGCCGATCATCGTCGCTTCTACCGCACTCATCGGCGTAGTACCTGAGCGCATATCAAACACCACGGGAGCTCCGCCCCAGACTACCTTGGCACCGGGCCGTACCAGTTGCGCCAGTGTGGTACCGCTCAGGGTCTCGGCTGTGTGGATGACCACTGACCCGGCGATGGTTGCAGGAGACGCTGCTCCGGGCATTGGCATGGATACAAACTCCATCGGCAGCCCAAGTTTTGCGCAGTCCATGATATTGCGCGCACTGATGTGAGTCCATTTCAGTGGCGGCGACGGGCAGATGTCAAATACGGCCCTGGGCTTTTGGGCCAGCGCCTCGTCACCCCCTGCTACCGCAGACAGAAGTTCCTTCATGTCAAACAGGCCATCTACACTGAATGCCCCTGTAATAATCGGTTTGTTCGAGTGGGACAGGACGATATAGAGCCTGTAAGAGTCCGCGATCTCCTTGGGAACGTCGTTGGCTACAACTGCTGTGGATTGCAGCTGTATGTGAGGCAGCGCATCCGTCACCTGCACGATCTTCTTCAGGTCTTCCGCTCGTGACTCCCTCACTGTGACCCCGTCCGACTCCATGAACCGGACACCGCAGGACCCTGGATCAAAGTGCACCCTGTCTCCTCCGAGCAACACACAAGGGTTGCCTTCCCTGTCATACAGTTGAATCTCGGAAGGTGCAAGCTTTATCGCATCTAGCACAAGCCGCCTCGGGAATCGTACCACGCCGGTAGCCCGGTTCACGCTAGCGCCTGCGGTTTCAAGCACATCCAGCGCCTCTTCACAGTCAAAATACACGCCTGTGCTCTCCAGTACGCGGAGCGCCTCTTCATGTATGCGTTCCACTTCGGACTCAGAGAGTATCCGGAACTTACCCTCGTTTCTCATGCGTTGCCACCCTCCTTCAGCTCAGAGAGCAGCTTCTTGGCGACTTCAGTGGCCTGAGGGGCGTTGGGCGCATATCCGTCAGCACCCACTTCGCGTGCCCAGCTGTCCGTAACGGGAGCGCCACCAACCAGCACCTTCACCCGATCCCTCAGCCCCGCACGTTCCAGGGCCTCGATCACGCGCTTTTGCTCAAGCATAGTAGTGGTGAGTAGAGCGGACAGCCCGACCAGAGCAGACCCGAGTTCCTTCACCTTTTCCACAAACCGCTCCGCGGGTACGTCTTTACCCAGGTCGTGCACGCGAAAGCCTGCGGTCTGCAGCATGGTTCCCACCATGTTCTTGCCGAGGTCGTGCAGGTCACCTTTGACCGTCCCCAGCACAAAGTGGGCAGCAGGTTCCGTACTCTTACCCCCAAGCAACGCAGGTTCCACCAGGTTTATGCATTCTTTGAATATCTGTGCGGAGAAGACAACTTCGGGCAGGAAGATCTCCTCCTCATTCCAGAGGCGACCGATGTCATTCATGGCAGCGGCAAGCCCATCGGACACGATAGCCACCGGATCTATGCCGCTATCCAAAGCATCTCGCGTCGCCTGCAGCGCCTGTTCCTCGTCTCCTTCCACAATCGCATTGCGCAACTTCTTTAATAGCTCGCTCATCTCGCTCCTCCTTTTTGGGGAAGTTTAGGGCAGTAGCGAGGGTCAAAAAATTCAGCGTGCAAGTACCGTACCAGTAATGCAGCAGACTTATTGTGCGCTTCGCAGCCGGGTAGGCTAAAGCCAGCCGCCCTCCTGCGCCAATATTTTGGCATTATACCCGGTTTTCGTTAATGCTTCCGCCTCTTTGCCCGTTTCAGATCCAACGGCTCAAGCGCGATCTGCTTTTCAGAAAACAACCTGCCTACTCCCACATCCAGTTCTTCGTGGTTTGTGCCACAGACAGGACAGGGCATGTCGTACGCCTCGGTACTTGTCGGTTCAGTATACACTGCGATGGTACCCTCATAATTTCTGAGGATGATCTTTCCTGGCGCCTGTGAAATAAGATACTGGGGCATGACCGGAATCTTCCCCCCACCCCCGGGTGCATCCACACAAAATGTGGGAACCGCAAGGCCCGAGGTGTGCCCTCGCAACATTTCTATCATCTCAATGCCGCGGCTCACAGGCGTCCTGAAGTGCTCAAGGCCCGGTGACAGATCGCACTGGAACAGATAGTACGGGCGAACCCTCATGGTAAGTAGTCCCTGCATCAGTTTTCTCATTGTGACAGGGCAGTCGTTGATCCGCCTCATCAGCACCGTCTGGTTTCCCACAGGAATGCCAGCGTCAGCCAGCCGGTTACATGCTGCTTTAGATTCTTTCGTAAATTCCTTCGGGTGATTAAAATGCGTGTTGAGGAAGATGGGATGGTATTTCTTCAACATGTTCACGAGCTTTTCTGTTATGCGCTGGGGGAGCACCACAGGGGTACGTGAACCTATGCGGATCAGCTCGACGTGGGGAATCTCCCGCAGCCTTGCGATAGTGTACTCAAGCATCTCGTCGGAGATGAGCAGACCGTCTCCGCCCGACAGCAGCACATCACGCACGACCGGCGTGTTTCTAACATAATCGATCCCCGCGTCGATCTCTTCCTGAGTACGCGCCCTGTCAGTCTGGCCTGCAAACCTCCTCCTGGTACAGTGCCTGCAGTACATGGAGCACTGGTCTGTCACCAATAGCAGCACTCTGTCCGGGTACCGGTGGGTAAGCCCTGGTACAGGCGAGTCTATATCCTCATACAAAGGATCGTCCATATCGCTCCGAGCCCGGTGTATTTCGTTCACGCTTGGGACAGCCTGTTTCCTTATGGGACAGCCGGGGTCGTCCGGGTCCATCAACGAAGCGTAGTACGGGGTGATGGCCATGCGGAGCGTGTTCAGGCATTGCTTTACGCCTTCCTCTTCTTCAGGCACCAGGTTTATTACCTTCTTCAGCGTCTCAACGTCTGTGATCCGGTTGCGAACCTGCCAGCGCCAGTCGTTCCAATCCTCTTCTGGAACATCAGACCAGATGGGTATGTCTTTGTAGGATCTCATCTGTGTGGCCTCCTTCTTTTTTACTCATTGCCACGGGTCGACGTTCATTACAGCAATCCTGTACTGCAGTGTAGACCTGGGTATGTCAAGCAAACGGGCCGCTCGTGATACATTCCCCTTGCACGTCTTCAATGCTTGTGTGATATACTCTCTCTCCACCTCAGCAATAAACTCCCTTAACGGCTTTGTGACGTTCCCCACACGTTTTTGGGCGGGCGAGTCCATAAAGGTTTCGTCCCTCCGCGCCCGGGCCATGAACGCGGGCAGGTGCTCAGCCTCGATCTGTTCTCCTTGCGCCAGGTTCATTGCGCCTTCTATGGTATGTTCCAGCTCTCTGATGTTGCCCGGCCACGAATACCTCAAAAAAGCACTCATGACAGCCGGCGCAACCCTCTTCACCGGAGAATTGAGCGCATGGCCGAACTTTTTAATAAAACTAGCAACAAGAAGGGGAATGTCCCCAGGCCTTTCGCGGAGTGGAGGGAGCCTCAGTGACACCACGTTTAGCCTATAAAACAGATCGGCGCGCAGGTAGCCCTTTTCCACGGCCTCCACCGGGTCCATGTTGGTGGAGCTGATGATCCGCACGTCCACTGAACGCTGCTTCACGTCACCGAGGCGTCTTACCTGTCCGGTTTCCACAACTCTCAGCAGCTTGGCCTGGAGGTCTATTGGCATGGAGTTGAGCTCGTCAAGGTACAGCGTGCCCCCGTCGGCCAGCTCAAACAGGCCGGGCCTATCCCCCGCTCCCGTAAAGCCTCCTTTGGCGGTTCCAAAAAAGATCCCCTCAAGCAATGTCTCAGGCAGTGCGCTGCAGTTTTGTGCGATGAACGGACTTTCTCTCCTGAATGACGCGTTGTGGATAGATTGAACTAGCAGTTCCTTTCCCGTACCCGTTTCTCCCCAGACCAGCACAGGCGAGGAGGTATTGGCTGCCTTTCGCGCCGCCTCCTTCAGCGAGATGATCTCGGGATCCTCGCCGATGATACTCTCGAACGTATATACCGCCAACCCCTCCGAAGCCTTGGGCGGACCCTTGCGCTGTTGCCTATGAAGTTCTGCACGCAGGTTGCTTACGGTATCCACAAGTTCTTTAATCTTAGTGATGTCTTTTGAGACCTCGACCGCTCCCACGAGCTCGTTGTCTCTGTACAGCGGGAACGTGGAATTTACCGTAGTGATGGCCGTGCCTCGCTGTGTGATGTAGGTTTGTTGCTGGTTCAAGATGGGTGTGCCCGTGGACATTACCCTAAGCAGCGTACTGGTCTCTCTGGTAAGAGACGGGTAGACTGACAGAAGGTGCCGTCCCACCACTTCTTCCACCTGAAGGCCGTCCATCTTGGCTGCAGCGTTATTGTAGAAGATAGTGCGTCCAGACCTGTCAACTACATGGATCGCCTCTTCGATGCAGTTGGCGATCTCAAACAGCATGGAACTGTCCATCCCCGAGGCGCCTCCCTTCTGACGGAATGACATCCAAGAGTTCCACAGGGATGGCTCAAGTTCCTTTGCCTCTTGCCGATTTTTTGGCACCAGATTCTGCCATAGAAGTCACCGTGTTATGGTGTTCGATATAGCGGGCCAGCGCGTCATCGAGGCCAAGCAACGCCGCTCCAGTAATCACTCCAGACTTTACACTCGGGTCAAGGGGATCAGCAACAACTGCATCAAGCCCTGCCGCTTCGGCCAGTATCAAGAACCCAGAGAGCAACATCCCGGGCGCCGGTAAGCCAGACGCAAGTCCCATCACGGAACAAATGGTTCTTACACCGTGTATCTGTCGTTTTACGGACGAAATGGTATCAAGTGCGACCACAGTGCCCTGGCTGCTCAGACACAGGGGCTCAAGAACCGGGTCAAGGTAGAGGTCCGTCGTGGGTATGCCCGCTCCAGTCACCACTTCTATTATGTTAAGGGCAGCCTCAAATCTCTGCTCCTGAGTGGGAAGCACGCCCTTACCATTTGTACATAGCACTGATACATACGGCAAGTGATGCGAGACGAGCGGCAGAATTCTATGCAACCTGGCCCCAGTCGGAGCCAGGCCAAGCAGCATGGGTCTGGATCTTACTGCAGAGAGGAAGGCCGCTATCGTTTCCGGTGAATCACTATCCAGGGCCAGAGGCACATCCCCTATTTTCTGGATCACCTGCAGCAGCCAGAGCACTGCTTCTCGCTCAACTTCCAATAAAGTGGAGGCACCCACCTCAAGGAACAGTGCGCCTGCTTCAAGCTGTGCTGTTGCTGTTTCAAGGACATACTGCTCGTCTTTTGCAAGTACCGCTCTTTCTGTGTGGGCGCTCTTTGTATTAAGCCTGTTTCCAATCAGAAGCATTCCGGGTGCCTCCAACACTCTTAGTTACCCGTTAGTCTTTTTGCCACCTGTACCGCCCTGATGGCATCCTCTGCAAAGGCGTCAGCGCCACACTTGTCGGCCCACTCTTGCGTTACCGGAGCGCCGCCCACGATCACTTTCACTTTGTCCCTTAGCCCCTCGGCACGGAGCATTTCGATGACCTCCTGCTGCCGCGGCATAGTGGTTGTAAGCAGCGCGGAAAGCCCGAGGATGTCTGCGGAAACTTCCTTCACTTTATTCACAAAAGTCTCGTTGGAGACATCCACACCCAGGTCATGCACGCTGAAGCCGGCGGCAGAGAGCATGGAACCTACGATGCTCTTCCCTATATCATGGATGTCACCATGGACGGTGCCCAAAACGACGCGTCCCAGGCTCTTTCTTTCGCCCTTTTGCTCAGAGAGAGCGGGTTCCAGAACGGCCATCGCCGCTTTCATCGCTTCGGCTGCCGCGACCAGTTCAGGGAGGAAGTATTCTCCCTTGGCGAACAGGTCGCCAGCCTTCTCAATTCCATCCACACAGCCCTTCTCGATGACGGAAAGAGGATCAAGCCATTCAGAAAGTGCCCTCTTTGCCAAATCTTCGGCATCCTCGATCTCGCCTTCGAACACCGCTTTGCTGAGCAGTTCGAAAACATCGGCCATGTATATCTTACCTCCCCTTTACAAGCTCGGCTTCTGCCTTCCTTATGCACTCCCGAAGCTCTTTCTTCTGGTCCTCGGGAATAGGCAGAGGCTCGTGAGTTTCCATGATCTTTCGTGCAAGTTCGGTGGCGTTTTCGAACGCGCCTTTTCGCCCACTGGCTTCCCAGGCGTTGTATGGCGTCCTGTCATATACCATCGGTCTCCACAGATCCTTTAAGTGCCTGCGTGTATGCTTTTCAGCGAGGAAGTTGCCGCCAACGCCCACCTTCTTGATAGTATCGACGGCCAAAGTCTCCTCGTCGACTTGGATACCCTCAGCAAACATCTTCGCTATGCCATAGATCTCGCAGTCCATGATGATCTGCTGGAAGCTCAGTATCTTGGAGCCATTCAGCATACCCGCGCCAGTCAGCATGTCTGTGCAGGTAAGGACGGGGGCGATTGTAGAGAAACTGTTGTCGACGCCTGCCTGCCAGTCAGGCAGCTTTGCACCTGTGGCCATGGCACCCATGGAAAGAGGAATCCCGTAGAAATCACAGATCTGGTTGAAAGCACCACCCAGCAGGAAGTCTTCAGGTCCCCCTCCTGTGTACCCGCCCGTGCGCAAGTCTATCGCCGTGGGAGCTGCGGCGAAAAACACAGGCGCTCCTGGATAGGCTATTTGAATCAGTACAAGCGCGCTCAGGCTGTCAGTCGTGGTGAGAACCAGGTTTCCTGCGAGCGTGGCCGGAGCAGTAGCGCATGACATGGGCATGGGCATAAAGCCCGTCGGGATACCGTGTTCTGCGGCGACCAAAGACGCCTCAAGGCTACCTCCGTCATGCCCGAGCGGGTCCATCGCGCACTGCATCACGGAGAAAATCGGTCTTTTCCTCAGGTTTTCTTTACCACCCACGAGGATGGATGCCATTTCTATGCAGCGGCGTGCAATGTCTTCGGAGATTATGGTCTCGGGCTGGATGTGCTTGGAGCTGCCGATGAAGCACGCTTCGAGTTCATGAAGGGGTCGGGTTTCCGGCGGCACATCCTGGGCGCTCACCATGGGGCCCCAGATAAATGCGATATTGTCCATGGCATCCGCAAGTTTGGCAGAATCGTGTACGTCCTGTTTCGTCGATGTACGTTTTTCACCCGTATATAGATCATACGTCTCTACGCCGCAGCCGTCAGTAGACAAGTAGCAGTGCTCACCGTCTAAGAGCAGGTCATCCTCCGGGTTTCGCGCAGCGAGAGTATACACGGAAGGCGCGCTCGAAATGGCCTTCATCACAAGATCTGCCGGAAGTTTGGCAATCATCTTTTCCCTGTCTACTTTAGCGCCGGCTCCTTCAAGGATATCCAGCGCTTTGTGAGACGGGAATCTCACACCCACGCTCTCCATAACATCAAGAGCGGCTTCATGAATCATCCGTATCCCATCGGGAGTTAGAAACTCAAGCCGCATCTTGGGCTTAATAGGTCGTATTCTGCGTCCTGTACTCATTCGCTTCCCTCCATTCGTTGTATCTGACCATAATTTTAGCAAACATCGTGCCACGCTGTCACATAGTGCACACAGGGCAATGGGAATGTGGCACAACTCCCGGGTGACAAATTTTCGTCAATATGCCCTCCTATTGTCTTCAGCGGGACACGGCCTCAAGTGGCACGCAGGGTCCCAGCGGAATAGTATGGGTATGTGTTAAAAAAGGATTTGAGGAGGGTTGGCATATGGCGAAGCGAGGCTCAATAAAAAGGGTCTTCCCTGGGGCGAACACACCGCAAGGGTTTTATTCATTTTACGACCAGATAATCCCTCCGGATGCCACACGCATCATGGTCATAAAGGGTGGCCCCGGGATGGGTAAGTCCACGTTCATGAAGCGTATCGGGGAAGAGATGGTAAGCCGTGGTTTTGACATCGAGTTTCACCACTGCTCTTCGGATAACAACTCCCTAGATGGTGTAACTGTGCCATCCATCGGTGTGGCGCTCATCGACGGAACAGCACCACACAGGGTCGTGTCTACCCAAGAAACAGCGGACATGCCTTGGAGGCAATGGTATTTATATTCCAGACTAATATTCTGGGATAAGCAGTTTTTTCGACGGTGAGTTTAGAGGACCTATCACACACGTGCCGCTAGAAAACGATCGGCGCGAGTTTGGATGGAGGTTTATAAAGCCCTGTCGGAGAAAACTATTTTGTGAAAGACTACAATAACGAAATGAGGTGCCGAATGGGTCACGAGCTAAAAGACTTATGGGCTAAAACTGATGCCCGCGTCCGTTCCTTGGATCAGAAGATTGTAGATACGTTTATAAACTTTTTGAGAGAAGTCGCTAAGCACTACCTCCAGCAAGGAAGATTGGTTTACTTTCGTGAAAATACAGTAGTACACTATGGCGAGGGTGGATTTGGGAAATTGACTATAGAAGGAAACGAAGATGTTTGTGATGTGTTCGGTGACTATATCTATGAAGTAAACTTTGAACCAGACGTTTCTACCTTGGCTCGACAAGGCTATACGCTAATTACTGAGGCTAACTTAGAATCAATCCGCTACGTTTCACGATCACAGTGCTCCCTTCCGCTGCGCCGCAGCCGACCCTTCTTGCGCCGCCGATGAGCAGCTAAAAGGTGCTTCTTGCTCCTATATCACTATCACTGTGCTGATTTGCATCATGTCAGCGTGAAGAGGTGTGCAAGTCACCTTGTTGGCCAGTCACTATATCCCCGGGACCACATGCAACTGAAAGCATTTGGTCAGTTTCTTGATTACCACGTTGGTCAAAACCAAAGTATGTCAACTAAGCAGGAATGCTATTTCGGTTGTCAAAATATAGGGAGTAAAATCGGCTTAAGGTAGGCAAGCAATGAAAAATGAGACATATGAAATTCAGGTCAAATTAGAAACCAATGAACTTAAAGAAAAGATCATTAAATCTTTGGAAGGTCAAGGGTTTATAGTCGATAATGACAGCATCTTTCTTCCTGACTGTTCGGACAAGGAAGATATCAGAAGGATGCATGGTCAGGCTGTTACAAGTAAGATACAACGTTCGGCTAAGGGGCTAAAACGTTACGAGAACCACCTGATCAAACGGTTGGCGTTCGGAAATGAGGTAGTCCCAAAAAGAATTAGTCCGTACCTTAAGCAGGTACTTCCGGATTCAGAAGACGAGCTTCTATTTCGATATGTTAGCCTGCATTGGAGTATACCGGTATCTTCTGGGTATGGTCGGCGTTTGCGCTTTCTTGTGTTAGACAGACATACTGATAAGCTTATGGGCATTTTCGGGTTAGGAGATCCTGTCTTTGACCTTGCCGCACGTGATAAGTGGGTTGGTTGGAATAGGGAAGATAGGCGTAACCGTCTACATCACGTAATGGATGCATTTGTCCTAGGGGCAGTACCCCCTTATAGTTTCCTTCTGTCCGGTAAGCTTGTTGCTATGTTGGTAGCTAGTAACGAAGTACGAGAAGCCTTCAGAGCCAAGTACGCAAATAGGTACTCAAAGATTAGTGGGAAACAACAAGATGGCCGACTTGCCATGATTTCCACCACTTCTGCCCTTGGACGCTCTTCAATATACAATCGATTAAAGTTTAACGGCAGACTTCTATACCATAGTGTCGGTTTTACAGCGGGATCGGGGGATTTCCACTTTTCTAATGGCATATATCGGGACATTATAGAGTTTGCATTAAAGCATTGTAAACCAACTGCCAAAAAAGCCCAATGGGGAAACGGGTTTCGAAACCGCAGAGAAGTAGTTCGTAAAGTACTCTCCACGCTGGGATTATCATCAAAACTTGTATACCATCAAATACGGCGAGAAATTTTTTTAATACCTCTAGCTGTTAATTCCTGTGAGTTCTTGCGCGGGGAAGATACAGATTTGCATTTTTATGATCAGTCAGTAGACGCATTATTCGATTGGTTTCGTAAGCGTTGGCTCCTTCCTAGGGCAGAGTGGGATAAGCGTTTCCGTGAATTCAACCCCGAATCATACCGCCTGTGGTAAGGAGGTGTGAAGTTGACTGGCGACCATGTGTCGTTTTCAGACTTGCCGGCTGCCCTAGTTGCAGAGGTAATTCGCCATACGACCATTGTGGGTGATACACTTCTGGAGGCTTTTGAAAACACTAGGGAGAAGCGAAATAGCTTTCGGAAGTCATTAGAACAAAGTGGGCTGTTAATTCATGAATCTACATTAGGATATCCTCCGCTTCCTACTACATGTGGCACTGACGGTTCTTATGCAATAGACCGGCTACTTACAACGGATCTTGTTGCTGCGGCTTCAGTAGCAGTTGAGGGTTTAACTCCTCCTTCCGAAAAAAGACATTGGGAGGAGCCCAGGTACATTGTTTTTGTAAAATCAGAGCCGCATCATCCTGATACAGCAACAGTGTTACGCGCGGTTATGTTAGGGGGCGAGTTGCAGCTGGCTACAAAAGCTCCCCACGATCTTGTTATGATTGATGGAACCTTAACTCTTCCCATCATTTACTTCAACCAGGCACTGAACAAAGCTCCAGAGACCCCTGAATTACAGTGCTCGCAAGCTTTCTTAAATAACATATGTGACTACTTACAATCGTACGTGACTATTCTGAAAGCACAACGATCTGATAAGCAGTATGTTAGTCTTCCTAAGTATTCAACCAGGCGAGAAGTCGGGAAGGCCTTAGGGTGGCCTACTCAGTATGATGACAGAGGGTTGCTCAGTCTTTTGCTGAAAGGCGGGGAGATGACTAGACCCGTTCCTTTAGAGCCTCCCTCTCAGGAATGGCACCTCGCCACCCGAACCTTACCTAAAGAGGTTAGGAGCATGGCTGAGCAGTTAACTCAGGAGATTATTAACAACATAGGCCAGGTGAATGTTTTTTACTATAAGCCTCACGATTGGATACCGGCGGTGCGTGTTGAGATTGCAAAATCAATAGCAACCAACCAATACAGGCTAGCAACGGTAGTTCAGGGAATAAAGCATCAGTGTGCTACGGCAGCGATGTTGGAACCTTATCCAGTTTATCTAGCGGATCGTACAGTCAAAGCCTTAGCTAAGTCTATTCCAACATTTCGTCACGTAACTACTCAGACTGTTGCAGAACGTTACCGTGGTGATATAGCAGAGGTATTTTTTGCATTGCATGGTTATCGAAGTGAATCAGGAGGCTGATGATATGGATAATGGGAATAAAATGGATGCCCTGATCGACGATACAGAACGACTCGGAGTAATTGGATCCCCCTCATCCACATCAAAGCTCGCCCTAGACATCCTCGGGTCTGCTGTCACACGTAAGTTAGTGGGGGAACTGGCCTTACTTCACTTTACTCAAGATGCTACCTCTCACTATGCACTTGGACAAATAACGGAGATACAATTGCGAAACGTTTGGCATGAGGATCCGACAATGAGAAGTCTCATTCGGCAGAGAGGGCGTGTGGATGCAGTAAGCGAGCGCCAAGATACGCATCAAGGTCAGATGGTTATAAGCGCAGTCTTCAAAAAGGGAGGGGCACGTGGGTACGAGCCCAGTATCCTAGGAACGGTTCCTTCTACAGGAACCCCTGTCCACATCGTCACCGATGACATTTTGAACGAAATATTACACCCATATAAGGACCAGATTTTTTACCTTGGACATGTGTATGGTTCTCAACCCAAGTTACCCCTTTGGTTTAAGCACTTTGACCGAGGACCAGATGGTGCTGGTGAGGCGTATCACCTTGGAATATTCGGCAAGACTGGTTCAGGGAAATCTGTGCTAGCAAAAATGATTCTATTAGCCTATTCACGCTACCCCAAGATGGCATTGCTCGTGATTGATCCTCAGGGAGAATTCGCAAAAGATATGCAGTCCAACAATACCACTGGACAATTTGCTCTTCCGCTCGGGGATGTGGCAAGAAAACTCGGCAAAAAATCCTTTGTGCTTACTGTACGAAATCTGGTATTGGATCGATGGGAACTCTTTGAACAAATCCTTTTTGAATCCCAATTTTTCGAGCGATTGACAATTCCTAAAGGAGAAAACAGGGAACTAGCGTGTAGTATATTAACGGAAAAGCTTCAAAAGGCAAAAGTGACACTTCCCAGGCTTCACACTCAAGAGGCCTTTGATAGGGCTTGGGCCATTCTAGGAGATGAAAAGAACCAAAGAGTGTTTTATAGGTCTGATAGTTCACGTGCCCGTTTCGCTACAGCTTTATCGGAAGCCGATCCCGAAGTATTCTTCAAAGACTATTGGTCTCCTGTTACAGAGTTGTTCAGAGAAGACCGTTCCAACGCGCGAAGTATAGAAAAAGCCTTAAGCTGGCTCTTAAACCCTGACGCCGAAAATCGCCCGATTTTGGTTGTCGACCTATCCAAGGAACAGGCACAAGGTCTATTTTGGAACGATAAGATTCAAGCGTTAGTTATAAAACGACTTTTGGATGGACTCAATCAAACTGCTGAGTATTTTTTCAAAGATGGTCGGAACCTAAATGCCCTGGTGGTCATCGATGAAGCCCACCGTTTGGCTCCGAGAGAGCTACCAAAGGAAGATGACGCTGCCAAAGGAGTGCGTGGTGTCCTCATTGACGCAGCCCGAACCACCCGTAAATACGGCCTAGGTTGGCTTTTTATTAGCCAAACACTTTCCAGTCTTCACTTAGAGATTCTTCAACAACTCCGAATTTTCTTCTTCGGTTTTGGACTTGGCCTTGGGCAGGAATTCCAGTCCCTACGCCAACTTGTTGGTTCATCGGGGACCGCTCTGGATCTTTATCAACTTTTCAGAGATCCTCATTCGGCGTTCGATACTTCCAGTCGGCAGTATTCCTTCATGACTATCGGCCCTGTAAGCCCATTGTCATTCTCAGGCACACCTTTATTCTTTAATGCCTTTAACACAGTGGATGAGTTTTTGATTGCGAACAAATTAAAAATGTGAGGGCCGTCGAATTTCCAGTTAAAACGTTCGATGTAATCACTTCTTGATTGAGTGTAAAATGTACATAGGGACCATTCAGAGGAGAAGTGCTATGTGTCCAGTTATCTAACAACTACTGGGAGCCAGACACCAGTCACGGGCGAATGCAATATACAACCTTGGGCCGTGAAAACGAACTTAACACTGAGGGGCCCCGGCGGTTGAATCAGAAAGTGTGGTAAGGTGTTCGTCTGTCTAAAGCCGTAGTCTTGGAGCCAACATTGGCGTGGAAGAGGCCAATTTAATTCTCCACTGACGTCTGCACCTGGATCTTTGCCTTCCTGCTAGTTGCGGGTAGAGGCTCTCCGCCTGCTCTACAATGACCGGCATAACCAAGCAAGAACGGTGCCCCGCGTTTCCTTAAACTAATTCTTCATCAAGCTGCTTTTCCGCCGACGTCCCATCCGTAAGGTAGAAAAACCATGCACCTTCTGTAAAACGGTCCGGCCTGAGCGGACCCGGATCTTTCCCCTTTTCTTTATAGTTCCGGTGTACCTCTTCGGCGTCCTCCCTCTTTCCGTAAACCTTGACATAACAGCGGCCGTTCTTGGTCTTACCTGTTTCGGTGTGGCAACCGCAAGGATTCTCGTTTTCGGCGGCGCCTTCAGGCAGAACATCTCGTGTGTCGGACGCTGTTCCCTGATCGCTGAGCGGTACAGCACTGACCAGGGCTCCGGCTATAGCCTCCACCTGATCTGGACGAAGCACCGGGTTCTTCCCCTGCCGGCGGATATACCAGGCCAAAGCCATACCGCTTTCGAATACCGGCATGGAACATTCCTGGACCCTGAGCCACTTCGCCCTCGTGAAAAGCACCACTGGAAAAAGCCACGCCTTTATTTCGGCCGGTATAGTGTCGCCCATCGCATTCTCGAGCCAGAACTCAAAAAGGCGCTGGTGGCGTTGATTTTGTTTCGTAGGGCTCTCGCACCGCACCCACGAACCGCCTTCCTTCCGCCGCCAGTTATCTTTATACCCTGTGAAAGCACCTTCCCAGGCTTTCGTTTCTATCAGGTAAATTGTACGGGCTAAGCTATAGAGTCCGGAAGTTGACGGTATTGCCTGACCAGAGATGGCTAGATATAATGACCATGTGTGCTTGAATTCTACAGAAAGGAAAAGGCGCCTCTGTTGCGTGCTACTGTAGCGAGCAATAACACC
>DYEP01000001.1 GCA_020725675.1 Symbiobacterium sp.
GGATGCCTCTCACTTTAGTGAGGGGAGGATGTCACTGACTACTACACACAGGGGAAGGTGACAGTTACGGGGACCCAAGGCGATCGCCAAGTCTTGGACTGGGCCACGGTGACTGTCTACAGAGAAGGGTTGTACGTATCCGGAGGGCTACAAGGAGAGCCCCGAGTGCTCACTATCCATGCGGAGAACCATGCGGAGAAGGATTCGAACGGAGAGATGAAGACCAGCGAACTTGACCTTTGCTTCCTGAGGTGGGATGCTGACGCTGAACGAATTGTGGCCGACCCCTCCTACCTGTGCGAAAATCTAGCAATAGGCGACGCGCGTGGTGAGACAGAAGAGGCGTCCAACCTACTTGCAGCAAATAGCCTCGTTGTGTCATACGACAGGGTACGGCAGTCCAACTTGTCCAGCTGTGTGTACAAGGTCCATATGACTAAGGAGGTGCCTGGTCGGGCGGAAGAACGCTTCCCATGCACGGTGACCGTGTCCATACCGTACGGTGACAGGTCGTACGAGGTCGATATACCGGTGGTTATCAAACCCGCTCAGATGGAAAAGTCCGCATCCTGGAGGGAAGAGTACGAAAACTGCAAGCGCATTATCAACGAGTACTTGCCTCCGGAAGGGCGCGAACGCAAACTGGCCCAGTTGGAAAAGAACAAGCATTATATGGGCGCTCAGGACCTTAGAACGTTCAGGTGGGAATGCTGGGACATAGCGCACGATGCGCTTGTTAGGCGAGCTCAGGACTACCTGGATGTCGCGGCGTGGTACGATAACGCGATCTATGCGGCCGAATGGACTGTCTGGCTCACTGACAGGGCGTTTAACGTAATCAGCGGCACAGTGTTCGGCCCGATAGGCGCCTACGGAGTGCAGCTGCTCAAGAATAGCATTGCGGACATCATAGTCAAGTGCGAGGAGAACTGGGATAAGGACTAGTACACCATCTGCAGCGAGATCGTGTGGTCGCGCTTGCAGGATGCGATTGGTTCAGGGATAGATGCCACCAAGTTTTCCGAGCCCGAGGTATCCTACAAGTTCATAGTCAGCTTCGCTACGTACAAGTTCCTTTGGCATCTCTACTTTGACACTGACGAGTCAGGCGAACGCGCGGGAGTTGTTGCTGCGCTCAAGTCCACAGCGTGGGATCTCACGGGGGTCGCGTTGGAGAAGCATCTGGAGCCATTCATAAAGGCAAAGTTTGAGCGGGATGGACTTAGTGTCATTGAGGGATTTGACAATAAGGTGAAGGAGATTGTCTCAAAATTGACGGCAACCCTCAGTCGTTCTTCTGGCTAGGACCATGCCTGCAGAAAGCCTGAGCTGTCAGCAAGCCATAGTGTCAAGCGACTACGATGGCCATTTTGGCCAAAAGTTAGTCTGCGACCAGCGGCATGCGCCGCTGTAGACTACTGAGAAGCCCGTCCGGCGGGGGGCCCAAAATACCGGTACTCACTGGGTCACCAGATGCCCTCCGCCGGTCGGCCGGCGACGACAAAACAGCGATGTACCTGATATGAGCGGTGGGAGTGCTCTGTTGGGGCAGACGCGGTTAGGGATGTTAGTTGACAGCGAATTTCCGGGTGGGATATAATTCTTTGTGACACTGAGGTGGGGGGTCTAGAGTGAAACGCACCTATCAGCCCAAAGTAAGGAGATACAAGAGAATTCACGGATTCCTAAAACGGATGAGCACCAGATCTGGCCGAAAGGTGCTTCGGGCTCGCAGGCTTAAGGGGCGGAAAAGAGTTAGCGTATGAGGACCGGAAGACACTGGTCCTCTTTCTGCGACGAGGAGTTGATGGAAACGTGCTCCCCAGGAGTCGCAGGCTGACCAGGAGACGTGATTTCCGGGAAGTATACGAAAAGGGCAGATCGTACGCAAACAGGGCTGCCGCAGTTTACGTGTTGCACAGGGGTGGAACCGGCAGCCGTATTGGTTTTTCTGTGAGCCGGCGCATAGGGAGTGCTGTAGATCGGAACAGGGAAAAGCGAAGATTTAGAGAAGTGATAAGAGTACTTTACAAAGATATAGAGCCTGGTGTAGATTTGGTCTTTGTTGTCCGTCGCGGTGCGGTGAAGATGGAGTTTCAGGAGCTTCAGAAATCACTAAGAGATCTGCTGGGGAGAGCAGGGGTGTTCCGAAATGGAAGGCGGGACAGTGGTGAGTCGGGCTTTAGTCCTCATGATTAAAGCTTACAGGCGATATATCTCTCCCCTTAAACCGAGGACATGCAGGTTCTATCCTTCATGTTCCGCTTACGCGCTGGAGGCTGTGCAGCGGTACGGTGCGGTAAAGGGAGGAGGCCTGGCAATACGGCGCTTACTGCGCTGTCATCCTTTGAACCCAGGAGGTTATGACCCGGTCCCGGGTAATGAAGGGGAATAAGAGTTGTCACTGAAGGAAATATGTAGAAACGTATATAGTTAAGGGGGGCTGGCCTTGCTCACA
>DYEP01000091.1 GCA_020725675.1 Symbiobacterium sp.
CAAGGGCAGGCAAATCAAATCCGAAAGGAGCGAAAAGCCTGGTCACGGGGAGGCCGCCTAATAAGGATTGGCACAATGTGTCAAGAATTATTAGGTTTTTTTGAACCAGGTGCTGCCTTGATACCTGATGACCAGATATACTTCCCATTTGTGCGAGAAGAACGCGAACAGCTCTACCTCTTCCCAAGGGAGGAGGCTACCGGACCTTCTGCCGCATTGAGCCTTGCCGGACTGGGCGAGGAAGCCAGAGGCTGCAGGAAATGCGACCTTCGCGCGGGCTGCAAGGGAGTGGTATTCGGCGAAGGCAATGAGAATGCTTCGGTTATGTTGGTGGGCGAGGCGCCGGGAGCGGTCGAGGATGAGATGGGCAGACCGTTTGTGGGTCCTGCAGGTCAGCTGCTGGACCGGATCCTTCAGGCTGCAGGGTTTGCCCGGGAAGATGTATACATCACCAATTGCGTGAAGTGTCGGCCCCCTGGCAACAGGGTACCTTCGCCTCAGGAGATCACTGCATGTATGCCGTATCTTCAGGAACAGATAAGGATCATTGCACCGTCAATCTTGATATGCCTGGGCGCAACATCCACAAGAGCGCTGCTTGGAAAGAATTTACCCATTACAGAGGTGCACGGTCAGTGGTTTTCTTACAAGGACATACCCCTCTTACCCACCTTCCACCCGGCCGCTTTGCTGCGTGACCCGTCGAAGAAAAGACCGGTCTGGGAAGACTTTTTGAAGGTAAGGGAAGAATACAACAAAAGGTGCGGACTTAGGCTGGGGGAATCTTTGATTCCATGATTCGCTTTTCCACGCGCTCATCGATCTCATGGGACTTTACTGCGATTTCCATTTTGGATACAATACCCTTCTCTTCCAGCACCTCAAGCAGGGCTGCCAGGGTGAGGAGGGTATCATAGTGGGCGAGCTTAAGGTCCGCGATATGGCTGTAAAGCGTGACCCGATCCTGGCTTTTCAAACGCGCACACTCCTTATGTCTTGGAAGTTTACCGGAATTATTACCAACGGTGGTGCAGAATATACCGGTGGAGCGACCGACGTTTTCTGTGAAGACTGAATCGGCTGAACAGACCAGGCATGTAGGTTGTCTCCTCGGGCGGTTGCTGTTGCCCGGGGACTTCATCGCTCTTACAGGCCCGCTGGGGGCGGGCAAGACGTGCTTTGCCCGGGGCGTCTTAAAGGGGGCAGGAGTGCCGGGATATCCTGCTAGTCCTTCGTTTACCATTGTTTTCGAATACGAGGGGCGGATCCCCGTTTACCATATGGACGTTTACCGGCTCCACGACCCTTCTGAGCTCTTGCACATAGGTTACGACGAGTACTTTTACGGAGATGGCGCCTGCATTGTGGAATGGGCAGACCAGGTGTTGCCGTGCCTGCCAAAGGATAGACTGTGCGTTGACATCCGGTATGCTGGGGAGCACGGCAGGATCCTAACCTTCCTGGCTTTTGGCACACGGCACGCCCGGATACTGGAACTGCTAGGGAAAGAGGTGGAGGAGTATTTTAGTTCTGGGGATTGAAACGTCCACACAGGTGATGTCGGTGGCGCTTCTTGACGGGCGGAACGGGGCGTCAGAGTTTTCGCTCAGCCGGCCCCGAGTGCACTCTTCTCTTCTAATCCCATATATCGACCGCCTGCTTGCTGACACTGGAGTTCGGGGACAGGAACTTACGGGCATCGGGGTGGCGCGCGGCCCCGGTTCTTTTACAGGCATCAGAATTGGCCTTACCGCGGCGAAGACGCTGAGCTACGCCTGGGGGGTGAGGCTGGTCGGGTTGTCCACACTGCGAGCGCTTTCGCTCTCGGGGTCATACCACGAAGGACCTGTGTGTACCGCACTGGACGCTAAGAAGGACGAGGTGTTCGCAGCGGTATTTCACAAAGACGATGAGCTGGTGCCAGAAGGAAGCTACCCACTGAATCAGTTCCTTGAACGCCTGGCGAGTTGCCCGGGTGCTTCAGTACTGGTGCTGGGCGATGCGTGTATGAAGTATGAACGGTCGTTTGAGGACGCGCTGGCAGGAAGAATGAGGAAGCCTCTTTTCGGGCAGGAAATGCCGCGGGCGCTTAACGTGGCGCTGCTGGCAGCCCAGGCGCTAAAGCGGGGAGAGAGCGACGATCCTGTCACCTTGGGTGCAAACTACCTTCGCAGATCGGAGGCGGAGATCAATTGGGAGAGGAAAATGCAGAAGAACTCAGGGCAAGACCCATGGCACTTTCTGACATCGACCAAGTCTTAGCAATTGAACAGCGTTCTTTTCCCACTCCGTGGTCCAAGAAAGCGTTCATTTCAGAGATCACAGACAACATATTCGCCAGCTACATTGTGGTGGAAAAGGGTGACAAGATTGTGGGTTATGGCGGGATGTGGGTATTCCTGGATGAAGCTCACATTACTAACATCGCGGTAGCCCCCGAAAATAGGCGCACGGGCATTGGCGAGTTCATTCTAAAGCAACTGATCGCTACCGCTGTGGCCGGCGGTGCAAAGAGGATGACGCTTGAGGTGCGTGCATCAAACCACGCTGCACAGAGACTCTATGAGAAGATGGGCTTTGAGCGAAAGGGCCTCAGGAAGGGTTACTACACCGACCTCAGGGAGGACGCTATCATCATGTGGAAGGACGACCTGGTACAGGAGGACGCAAGTGGACGAGCTAGTTCTGGGCATTGAAAGCTCATGCGATGAAACGTCAGCCGCTGTCGTAAAGAGTGGCAACCGGGTGTTGTCAAATATCATATGGACGCAAATGGATATTCACAGCCGGTACGGGGGGGTTGTTCCCGAACTGGCCTCAAGGAGGCACCTTGAAGCGGTTCTGCCGGTGGTTGACCGGGCGCTCAGGGAGGCAGGGGTCAGAGGCAGGGACCTGCACTGTATCTCCGTGGTGAATGGCCCGGGCCTTCTGGGGGCGCTGCTTGTAGGTCTTACAGCAGCTAAGGCACTATCGCTGGCTTGGGAGGTGCCCCTTTTGGGCGTGCACCACATCGTTGCGCACGTGTACGCAAACTTCCTGGGTGACGAAGAGCCCGAATTTCCTCTTGTGTGCCTTGTGGTTTCTGGAGGACATACTGAAATTCTGTTTATGCCGGGCCACGGCAGATTCGAGCTGCTCGGCAGGACCCGGGATGACGCGGCAGGTGAAGCGTTCGATAAGACTGCCCGCCTGCTTGGCCTCGGCTACCCGGGAGGGAAAGAGATAGACCGTCTTGCGCAAGAGGGCGACCCGGAAGCAGTACCGCTACCCAGGTCATACCTCGAGGAAGGGAGCCTTGATTTTTCATTCTCGGGCGTGAAGACCGCGATGATACACGCGCTCGACCAGGCAGGTCGCGCCTACTCTCTTGAAGACTTGGCGGCCAGCTTCCAGAAGGCAGTAGTGGATGTGCTGGTAGACAAGACCTTTGCTGCGGCCGAGCGATACCGGGTACGCCAGGTGCTTCTGGCCGGCGGTGTGGCTGCGAATTCTGAGCTCAGGAGGAGAACGCATGCAGAAGGGGCAAAAAGGGGCATCCGCGTGCTCTTGCCGCCGCCTTCCCTGTGCACTGACAACGCCGCCATGGTAGCATCCGCCGGTACGTATCTGTATCGAATGGGCGTTCGTTCAAGCCTTTCGCTGAACGCAGTGGCTTCCTTGCAGATCCCGGGCTGTGGATAGCGTGGATAAGATGGCAAAACAAGAGTTAAACCCACAATAAGGCTGTGGATAACTCTGTGGATACAGTGGATAACTGTGATGTTCGCTCCCGATACACTATTTGTATGTCCCATTTGTCTGCAATATGACTGGGGGGAGAGCATGAGGCGCGTCACTTCACACAAGGTCTTGGGGGAGAACCCGATGAGACGTTGGGGGCGGATCGCGGGGAGACTGCGGCCGACCTTAAACTTCATCCTGATATATCTTGCGCGGTTTGTTCCCTGGGTGGAGATAAAGAACAGCATGTACCGTCTGACGGGGATGCGCGTAGGCAAGAACGTCTCGGTAGGCCTATTTGCCATGTTCGACATATTCTTCCCGCACCTTATATCCATCGGTGACAACTCGGTGATCGGATATAACGCGACTATCCTTGCCCACGAATTCCTGGTCGATGAATGGAGGACCGGCCGCGTGAACATAGGGAAGAACGTTCTGATCGGCGCCAACTGTACAGTGTTGCCCGGGGTGGATGTAGGGGACGGCGCTGTCATCGGAGCGCTTTCGCTGGTCAACTGCGATGTGCCTCCCGGGGCGTTTTATGCGGGAATACCGGCAAGGCCGGTCAAATCTAAAGATTGAAGAAGGTGAGAACGTGCAGGAGCTGCTTTTGTCCGGGATCCCTTTCATCCAAAGACTTCAGTCCTTACAAAGTCCCGTCCTGGATGCGTTTTTTATTAACATCACCCGTTTTGGCAACGAAAGTTTTTTCCTTCTCTGGATTCCTGTTATCTACTGGTGCATCGACAAGAGGTTTGCTTTCCGCCTGGGTGCGGTGTTTTTGTTCTCGAACTGGTTGAACGTGGTGCTGAAGAATGGCTTTGCTACCACAAGGCCCTCTCCGGACGCAGTGAGGGTGCTTTACGCAGAATCTGGGGAGGGGTATGCGTTTCCAAGCGGGCATACACAGGCAGTGGCCGCGTTCTGGACTTTCGTTGCGCGCAATCTGGGACGGGCTTGGCTTTGGGTTGTCGCAGCAGTCATCACCGTACTTGTAGGTATCTCAAGAATGTATCTGGGTCTTCACTACCCGCTGGACGTACTCGCCGGGCTTGTACTCGGCGTGCTGTGCGTATTTGTGCTGGACAGGCCGGCCGTGTTCCGCGCGCTTCAACAGGGACGCCTGTGGCCTGCCTTGTTGCCCCTGGCACTACTTGTGCTGGATCAGTCGCCCGACGCCGCAAAGACAGTAGGCTTTGCGGTTGGGTTGCTGTTTGGTTACGGCCTGGAAGAGGCAACGCTTGGATTCGTGGAAAAGGCGAGCTTGCCGAAGCAGATGGTAAAGGTAGCAATTGGGGTAGCGCTGTTTTTTGGCGCACAGACCGGGCTTAAGTACGTGTTTGGTTCAGGAGTGGTGTTTGGGGTGCTGAGGTATGTGATTGCGGGCGTCGCCGCTACCTATGTAGCTCCCCTCATATTCATAAAAGTCAACCTTGCGACCAGGAGACAGGATGTCGGAGCTTAGAGCGCTGTTAATCGATGCGGTTCGCCGAGGCGTTATGCCGGTCACATCAGTATGCAACATGGGCTGTGTGTTCTGCAGCCACAGGTACAACCCTGAGGGGGTGCAGGTGGCTCGCATGGGCCACCGCCCCCTTGAGGACGTGCTGGAGGATGTGCGCTACCTGCCCCGGCGAGGAAGGATCGTGCTGGGGGAGTCTGCTACCCGGGTGATCGAGGGGGAGTTGTTCACGCACCCCGACGCGCTTTCAATTATCCGGGGCATCTCTCGGGCCCGGCCAGGACAGGAGATATCTGTAACTACCAACGGTTCATGCCTGAACGCCAGGCTGATAGAGGAACTGGCAGCCATTCCGGGACTTGAGATCACGGTGTCTTTGAACAGTGCCAATCCGGATAACCGCTACCGGCTCATGCAAGACACCGAGCCTGGACGGGTTATCGAAGCCCTAGGAATGCTAGCGTCAGCCGGGGTCAGGTTTCACGGGAGCCTTGTGGCCATGCCTTCGTTGGTGGGGGAGGATGACGTACGAGCCACCATCAGGGCGCTTGACCGGTGGGGGGCACTCACAGTGAGAGTGATACACCCCGGGTTTTCGCGTTTGGCTCCCGATTACTTGTTTCAGGGCAGGGAGACGCTGGCGCGGCTGGTGGAGCAGGAGGCCGCGCGCACCCGCGTGCCGGTGGTGCTCGAGCCTCCCGCACTCCAGGATCTGAGCGCCAGAACAGCAGGTGCGATAAAGGGCTCTCCTGCGGAACGGGCTGGGCTCGTCCGGAACGACATCATAGAGCAGGTGAACGATGAAGTGGTGAAGAGTCGTGCCCATGCATACCACCTACTG
>DYEP01000092.1 GCA_020725675.1 Symbiobacterium sp.
GAGGGGATTGGAGACGTAGGCGGTGGTCTGGCAGTTGCCGCTATCGCTGTCGCCCTCCTTCGCCAGGCATAAAGATACCTCTCACCGGGTAAAATGGAGTTCGGTTGCCATTTGTACCCGAAAGGGAGGTATAAGATTGACCAGGAACGTGCTATGTGCTGTCATGGCTCTGCTGATTCTTAGCTTGCCGGCACGGGCTGGCGCATCATCCTGGAGCCAGGACGGGACTGTCATGCTGGGTAATCAACCTGTCATTACGCTTTACGGCGACGCGGGTGGACTGAACGTCCGGGAACGAGCTAAGATAGTTTCACAGCGCATGAATGCCGTTTTGATTGAGGACCAGCATCCTCTATTTGAAGTGGCTCTTTTCAATGACTCCCTCACCATAACTGCAAATAACCACCTCATAGTCACTGTGGACCAGGAAAGCGCTGCAGTACTGGGCCTGAGTTTATTGGATACGGCAGAGCTATGGGCGCACCGGTTCGCTGAGGTCACCGGAGGCGTAGTGGGAACCATGAAAGAGGTCTCCGTTACATCTGTACATATCGGGATCGCTTCGTGGTACGGCCCTGGATTCTACGGCAGGAAGACTGCAAGCGGCGAAGTATTCGACGCGAGGCTGCTCACTGCTGCGCATAGAACGCTGCCATTCGGCACAATGGCGCTAGTAACCAACCTGGCCAATGGTATGAATGTGACAGTTAGGATCAACGACAGGGGGCCCTACATATACGGTAGGACCATCGATCTATCAGAGAGTGTGGCGCACATGCTGAATATTGCTGAAGAAGGCCTCGCGCGCGTCCGCATCGAAGTGCTTGGTGTGCATTGACAAGGAGGCAGTCGGAAAATATAATTTAATGAAAAAGGCTGTGAACGGGGAGAGTAATCTGCTTTATTGGGCGGGACAGAGAAGCCGGTAAAGGTGAAAGCGGCTACGCACCAACGCAGGTGAAGTGCACCCGGGAGCTGCTCGCTGAAACTTGAGTAAGCCTGGCCGGCTGGCTACCGTTAAACGAGCTACGGATACAATGTATCCTGATGAGGGGTCATTCGCGACCCGATTCAGAGTGGAACCACGGACAGCTCTCCGTCTCTGTACGGAGGGCGTTTGTGTTTCGGGGGGATTATGAAGATGTTTGAACTGATCAAGGAAGATATCCAGGCCGTTTTTGAAAGGGATCCGGCTGCGAAAAACGCAATTGAAGTGTTGCTTTGTTCACCCGGCGTTCATGCGCTCTTTTTTTATCGGATAGCGCACTGGTTTTACAAAAGGCGAGCATTTGTGCTTTCCAGGTTCATATCCCATTTGGCGAGGTTCCTGACCGGCATTGAGATCCATCCCGGGGCCAGGATAGGTCGGCGCGTGTTCATAGACCATGGTATGGGCGTGGTAATAGGGGAGACTTCAGAAGTCGAGGATGACGTGACCATTTATCAGGGTGTCACACTAGGCGGGACTGGAAAAGACAAAGGCAAGCGGCATCCTACAATTCGCCGCGGTACCATAATCGGGGTAGGTGCGAAGATCCTCGGTAACATCGAGGTAGGTGAAAACTGCCGGATCGGGGCAGGTGCAGTGGTGATAAAACCTGTACCAGCTAACTCCACAGTCGTCGGGGTACCTGGCAGGGTTGTGATGCGCAATGGAAGGCGCATCGACGCACTGCAACATGGAGACCTTCCCGATCCCATATCTGAGACGATATTTTGCCTACAAGAAAAGGTTGCTTCCCTGGAGGCACGTATTGCAGCAATTGAGGGTAAGACTGAACAGGCTACCAAGATAGTCTCCTGAACGGAGGGAGGGAGTAACGGCGCAGGCCACAAAGCTGGCACTGCGGCCGCACGAAGTCACTATGCTCAGAGTGTACAATTCCATGACTCGTACCAAAGAACAGTTCATACCCACAAGACCGGGGGAAGTATCAGTCTACTCCTGCGGGCCCACTGTATACGACGAACCCCACATCGGTAACTGGCGCTCATTCGTGATCTTCGATGTATTCCGCCGGTACCTAAAGCATAAGGGGTTCAAGGTCACTTTTGTTCAGAACATTACCGATATTGACGACAAGATCATAAAGAGGGCTAATGAAACCGGAGTTCACCCCACAACGCTTGCGGATAAGTTTACTGCAATCTACCTCGAGCAGGCACGCCTGCTTGGTAATGAACCTGCCGACGTACACCCAAGAGCCACAGAGCACGTGGGCAACATCATCGAACTCATTCAGTGCCTAATTGACAAAGGTTTTGCCTATGCTGCAGGCGGCGACGTATACTTTGATACCTCGCGTTTTCAGACGTACGGAGCGCTTTCGGGGCAACCCATTGAGGAACTAGAGGCGGGCGCCCGTGTGGAGATAGGCGAGATGAAAAAGTCCCCGTTGGACTTTGCGTTATGGAAGGCAAAAAAGCCAGGGGAAATCTACTGGGATAGCCCTTGGGGTCCGGGGAGGCCAGGCTGGCACATTGAGTGCTCGGCTATGTCCATGAAGTACCTGGGTGATACCATAGATATTCACACAGGTGGGGTAGACTTAAAATTCCCCCATCATGAAAATGAGAGAGCTCAGAGCGAAGCTGCTACTGGCAAACCATTTGTAAAGTATTGGCTACACGTGGGCTTTCTTCAAATTGGCGGCGAGCGAATGGGGAAGTCTCTTGGAAATTTCCTTACTCTCAGCCAGTTGATGAAGAAATATGACCCAATGGCTATTCGGTTCTACCTAATTTCTGCTCATTACCGCAGCCCACTGAATTACTCGGAAGAGCTACTCCAGTCAAGTGCTGCCGGCTTGAAGAGACTTCAGAATACGGTGAGCATGCTCTCTCACGCAGTGGCTGCAGCATCCCCCGGTCAGGACGCGGCCTGGGAGGCATTGCTCCGGGAGTTTAAGAGTCGCTTTTATGAAGCGATGGACGACGACTTCAACACAGCCGATGCCATTGCAGTGCTATTTGATATAGCAAGAGCTGCAAACACTCACAGCGGCGAAATGAAAAGAGAAATGGCACAGGAGACATTGAGTCTGCTTGAAGAATTAGGAGAGGTACTGGGCCTTCGGTTCCTCGACGGTAAGGCGGCTGCTGAGGATGCCGCGCTTGTGGAGGGGCTTTTGCGTATCCTGCTTGACCTGCGCGAAGAGGCCCGGAAGGTCAAGGATTGGAAGACTGCGGACCATATCAGAGATGCGCTGTCCTCTCTGGGGATCACTATCGAGGACACGCCACTTGGACCAAGGTACAGGCGTTGATACAAAAAGCCCCTCCCACGGGAGGGGTGACCCTAGACGCGTCCTAGTATCTCTTCGCGGGTGGGCGCCCTGCCGCAACAGAAGCGGCCCTCAGTGCAAAATCCGAGTTCGTCACATGATGCGCCGGACCGGTAAAAGATGTTAGGGGCGATTTTCTTGTACTCGGCAAGCAGAGTTTCAAACAGTCTCCTTATTTCCCATTGGGCTCGAGTACAGCAGCGCAAGTTAAACATGTGGCGGAGCTGACGCGCGTTTGTAGTGACTACAAATCGTGTCTCTGTAGCTCCCGAAAGAGCGAAACGGAGATCTTCGGCAGGTACATCCAGCTCCTTTCCTCTTATCTGAAACTGTCGTATCCTCTCCTGAATAGCCAGGTACTCTGCGTGCAGATCGGGGTGACGACTGATGCTTTCTGGCACGATAAAGCGAAACGCTTCTTCACGCACGTAGCGCTGGGATTGCTGTAGCTGGGAAAAGTCGACACTGGCCTGGAGAGGTTCATTCACATAAACGTCTGCATCTTTGAATATCTTTATAATGCGGTGCCTGTCCAATTGTTGACTGCTTATCCTGCTGAACCCATCCACTGCGAAGGTGGTGTACCAGTGTTCCAGAGCACCGTGATGGCCTGATTGAACAAGATGCCGCGTAAACCGGGCGGCCTCCTCGTCAAGTTTGGGATCATCGTCGAGGAGGAGCCTTTCAAGCTGCTCGGGGCCGATCGGAGAGTAACAGATTTTAGCAAGCAGGATGATCCTTTCAGTGCTGACTCGGGTGCCCATAAGAGGGTAGTACAAGATTTTTACGTTCAAGTCGACGCTGTTCAATGCAGTACCTCCTTCTAGCAGAAAGACTTCTTTTTCGAAAGGCTATTCTCCTTTCTTGCATATGCAGATCCCGTACACATACAATTGAGACGTAAATGTCACAGGGGGTGCACCACAGTGCCTGTTATTTACGGGAGGAACGCAGTGCTAGCCGCACTTCAATCGGGGGTACAGCTGAATGAAATCAGGCTTGCCAAGGGTTCACATGGCAAGACTGTCGATGACATCCTCAAAGAGGCTTCCATAAAGGGAATACACGTGGCATGGGTTGCTCAGGCAGATATCGACAGGATGACAGGCCGCGCGAGCCACCAGGGGGTCCTTGCCGTCGTGGATGAAATACCGTATGCTGACCTGAAGGACCTTGTGGCAGCGTCGCTTGAACAGAAAAAGTGGCCCTTCTTTGTACTGCTGGACGGAGTGGAGGATCCGCATAATCTGGGGGCTGTAATACGGTCTGCAGAAGTGATGGGCTGTTCAGGCGTGATAATACCTAAGAGACGTTCCGCAGGGTTAAACGCCACAGTCATGAAAGTAAGCGCAGGGGCTGCTTCACGTATACCGGTAAGCCAGGTAGTGAATGTGGCAAGAACCCTGGAATGGTTCAAGCAAGAGTCCTTCTGGGTAATCGGGGCAGACGCTGAGGCGACACAGAGTTTGTGGGAAGTTGACTTCAAGTGTCCTATCCTTATTGTAATAGGCGGCGAAAACCGCGGCCTCAGCCGCTTAACCAGAGATAGATGTGATGTCTTGTGTCGCATACCTATGGTTGGAAAGACCGGTTCGTTCAATGTATCGGTGGCAGCTTCGATATTCTTCTATGAGATTAACAGACAACAGCAATTCATGGAGAAACCTGTTTAGACGATTCCACTATTATTGCTTAATACGTACCTCTAGGTTATAATAGACTTGTCCTAGATACTGCCTGATCACCGCGGACGGAGGCGAATGCTGTGAGCGTGGCTCCGCAAAGGGAAGTACTTAATCAGTATGAGACTATGGTGGACGAAGACATAGTCGAACAGGCACGAGATGGTTGCTCTTATGCCCTGGAATACCTGATCAACAAGTACAAGAACTTTGTAAGAGCAAAAGCACGGAGTTATTTCCTTATAGGCGCTGATCGTGAAGACATCATACAGGAAGGCATGATCGGACTTTATAAAGCCATAAGAGATTTCAAGAGCGACAAGCTGAGTTCTTTCAGGGCATTTGCTGAACTTTGTATAACCCGCCAGATCATCACGGCAATCAAGACTGCGACCCGTCAGAAACATATTCCACTGAACTCATACGTTTCATTAAACAAGCCCATTTACGACGAGGATTCTGACCGTACGCTTTTGGATGTCATTTCGGGGACAAAGATCACAGATCCCGAGGAATTGGTCATAAACCGTGAAGAGTTCGGCGATATCGAGGAAAAGATGTGCGAAATACTGAGCGATCTTGAATGGCGCGTACTCATGTCGTATCTTGATGGTAAGTCTTATCAGGAGATCGCCTGCGACCTCAACAGGCATGTAAAGTCCATAGACAATGCACTACAGCGGGTGAAGAGAAAGCTTGAGCGTTATCTCGACACAAGGCACGTGACGCAGGAAATGGACCGTGTGGACATCTAGTTGCCAAAGCCCACAATACGCAGCCAGAACAGGGAACTCGCTCGGGTTCCCGTTTTCTTCGGGCGCCCGGCCCAATTTGATGTCGTGAGCGGCTTTCGAAACCTTCGACAAACTTCAGTGTTGTGTCAAGGGACAGTGAAAATGTCACCCCCAAAACGCCTTAACGGGACAGAGAAAATGTCACCCCCTTAAGTAGCGGGTAAGAGATTATCGTGGGGCAAAGAGATCGCTTTTTTAGGCGGGTTAATGGGTATACGCCGCC
>DYEP01000093.1 GCA_020725675.1 Symbiobacterium sp.
CCGTAGGGCCGGACCGGCCCGAACTGAAGCCTCTGGAGTGGGAGGCCGCTGCGCGGATACTGGGGAGCAATCCCCACATCCGCGTAAGCTTCCCTCAGTGAAAGAGGAAGCCCACCCCTTTAGGGGTGGGAGGAGGTCACTCAGTAGTTCCCTCAGTCGTTCTGGCGACCCGACCACCGGCAGCTCAAAACGCGCATCCGTATTCTTCTGGTCGGACCAGGCAAGAATGACTTGAGTCCCGGGCTTGTGATCTACTTTGAGCCCCAGGACATCCTGCAAGAAGTCGACTGACGCAAAGGTCCTCTGGTTGATGAGCCGCACGGGGAGCGCCATCTCCATGAGCACCCCGTCCCTGAGAGCAAACTTTGAGCCGACGCGCAGCGTGATACTGTGTTCTCCGTAAGTTCCATATACGGTTTGTGACCCGCTATCCCACTGTATGTCCGCGTCCAGCGCCTCAAGCACTGCTCGCACCGGAACGTACACCACACCGTTTTCGACCACAGGTGCTATGTTCATCTGCACCTCACGTCCGTCAAGAATGATCCTGATCGTTGCATCCTCTGGCGCACGCGCAGACGCACAACCGAGGAGAATGACCAGCATAACAACCATCCAACGCTTCATGGAAAGCACCTCCAGGCAGACTTTTTGCCTTTTTCGTTCAGCTACAAGCGTCTTCTCGCCTTACCTTTGACGAAGCTGCTGGCAAATAGTTGCAGGGAGGTTACATCAAGCTGAATTCAATTCTTCAGCACAAACATCTCAAGAAGATGCAATCCTCAGGGGCTACCACCCTGGTGTGGTACCCCAGCCTTCCGGTATATCTCCATCTTTCGTATGCGATCTTTCGTCCGATTCGTTGGCGACGAAATCTCCACCACCAGGTCACTACCCCACGAAGCCGCTTTATGCCTTTCCACATAAAAAAAGAAACCCCCGGTCTCTTGCTGGAACCCGGGGCTTTTGGGAGTCAAAGCTGGCAATCCCAAGATATTTCAGCTTAGCCTCTGGTATACTCCAGAAGCCACGATTTTATCTCTTCTTTTGTCGGCACTCTTCCCGATACCTTTACCACTCCGTCGATAACGAGCGCAGGAGTAACCCAAACCTCATAATCAGCGATCCTGTTAATATCGGTCACCTTGACCAGCTCCGCATCTAACCTGAGCTCTTCTACAGCAGCCTGCGTGTTTCTCTCCAAGCTGAAACATTTCGGGCAGCCCTGACCCAGCACTTCAATTCTCACGAAACGCTCACCTCCGGTTTGTTTAGCCTACCAGCATGCCAAACAGCATGCCGGAGACGGTAGCCATCACGATGACCAATAGTACAAATACCAGTGTCTTCTGAGTACCGAGTACACTCCTTATAACCAGCATGTTGGGCAAGCTTAGCGCAGGTCCGGCCAAAAGAAGGGCAAGGGCAGGACCTGATCCCATCCCTGATCCGAGCAGCCCCTGTAGAATAGGAATCTCTGTGAGGGTGGCAAAGTACATGAGCGCGCCCACAACCGAGGCCAGCAAATTGGCTAATAACGAATTGCCACCGACAAGGGAACTGATGTAAGCGGAGGGTATGAGACCGGCATCGGTACCGGGCCTGCCCATCAGCGCACCCGCTACCAGTACTCCTGCAAAAAGAAGCGGCAGGATCTGCTTGGCAAAGCTCCACGTCGCCAGGACCCATTCCGTACGTTCTTCATGCCCAAACCAGCGGGTAACCTCATATATCAGAGCCGCGAGAAGAACTGCCACGATGTACCACTTCACCTGGAAAACAGCGTTGAAGACCCCAACAGGCTCTGTCGGTCTTCCCCAGGCAGCAAAGACCAGTATGCCTATAAGAGTAGCAAAATAGGTCAAAATCTGCAGGGGGGTCCGCTCGTCCTGACCTGCAGAGGCCACGTTCTTTCTCGAAACCGCGGCCCGCTCCGCTTCTTCTTTCCTGTACAGAAACGCCATAATGAGACCGATTACCACGGAAAACAGCACAGCTCCAAGCGCCCTTGCAACGCCCATCTGCCACCCGAGTACGCGTGCCGTAAGGATGATCGCTAGCACGTTGATGGCAGGACCAGAGTACAGGAAGGCGACGGCAGGGCCAAGCCCCGCACCTCTGCGGTAAATCCCCGCAAACAGGGGCAATACCGTACAAGAGCAGACCGCGAGGACCGCTCCCGATACCGCTGCCACCGAATACGAAACCCACCTTCTAGCTCCAGCTCCGAAGTACCGGATGACCTTTGCCTGGGAAATGAAGTTGGATATGGCTCCAGCTATGAAAAAGGCAGGTACCAGGCAAAAAAGTACGTGCTCACGAGCATACTCACGCAACATGAAAAAGGCCTCAAGTATGGCTCCGCTTACCCGCGGGGAGTCAAGGGGTATAAAGTATGCGGCGAAAAACACACCCAAGACAACTGTAACTTTCTGCCACTCTTTCACTGTTTAAGTCCTCCACTTTCATTCCACATCTTTTCTTCAAGGTGCCACTTTCGTCTCAGGATTTCCTTGACCACATCGAGAAGTTGGAGGTACCTTTCATCGGTGATCTCGTATATCACCTTCAGACCTTCTTTCTGTCCGCGGATAATACCCTGATTGCGTAACACTCCAAGGTGTTTTGAGGTGATCGCCTGGTCCAATCCCAGTGCAGGATATATCTGGCATACACATAGCGGCCCGCTTCTGAGCATGTCTAAGATGGCGATTCTTGTGGGATGAGACAATGCCTTGAAGACCTCGGAGATCCTGTGATCGAGGGTTTTCATATACGTCCTCTCCATAATAACTATATTCCTATCTATTTATATAGTATATTTCTGACCCCAAGAATAGTCAATGCAAATCAATCCATTGTAACTGTCAAGTACATGTGGGTCTTCTACCGAATGGCCATCTCCGTTAGTTTGGTAACTCGTTTTTAGCTCAGTTCAATCGTTGGTTGACTCAGCCGGGTGAAGAATTTGTTCAAACCGGATGATTGTCCTAGTCCCATTCTCCGGGCTGGCAGACCTCCTTGTTTTGGTTCGTAGACCCTTCTTTACAACGCGCTCTGCTACCTCTGCGGATATCTGGATCCTGTCCGTTATTGCTTCGACCTGATCCATCCCGTAGTTAACTTGCTCCACATACGGCCTGAGCGTTCCCTCGAAGTGTTTCCCAAGGGCAAAGACTTTGAAATCCACAAGACTGCGAGGCTAAAAAAGCTCCAGAAGAAACTGGCGAAGGCGCAGAAAGGCTCTAAAAACAGGGAGAAAATA
>DYEP01000094.1 GCA_020725675.1 Symbiobacterium sp.
AGAGTTTTGCAAATGAAACTGAGTACTACCCTGCATCCGAACTGCCACCTCACTGTGTTCTGCTCCACATGTACAGCACTTTAATCCGATACCTTCCTGCACTTGCGGGCAAAATGGTAACCGACGGAACGGTTTGTGTTGCCTTAACTTGTAAGAGATTCAAAAACTTGTATAATGTAATTCAGGAGGTGATAAAAGTTGGCAAAAGCCAAGGGCTCTAAGAAGACTGCGCCAAAGTCCACCGGATGCGCAAAGAGCACCAGCACGGAGCGGGTTGTGAGTAAGACCTCATCCGCAGCTTCAAAGCCGGGGTCAGAAAAGACGAAGAAGTGAGGTTGTCTAAAGGGAACTGTTAGGACTGACTGCCTAAGCACAAACTCTGCGAAATGTGTGTGGTTTTGTGTCCGACACAAGGCTTGAGCAGCAGAGCACCTGACCCATGAAGGGTCATGGTTTCAACATGCCTGCCTGTGTTCGATAAAGCAGAGGCGGAGGTATGTGCCGGGGTTCACACCTCCGCCTGCTGTGTTAGAGGCATCTTTGCGAAGTCACGCCGGAGCACATCCATGGGAGGTCTTGGTTACATGATGTTCTTTCCAAGGTTTTTGTTTGCCGCACTGTGGGGGTTAGTCGGCTTTATCACTATAATACTCGTGGTCTACTGGGTCTACACCATTCAGGCAAGGATGGGCGAACTCGTCAGGGAAGTACGTGAAATCAAGGAGCTGTTAAGAAGGGATTGACCCGCTGGCCCAGGGTCTTCGGATGGCTTTGGCCTGGGCGCCGAGTAAACTGGTCAGTGTCGTATCACCAGACCATCTGAACGGGGCTGCATGACTGCGTGCCTCAGCGCGCTGTATGTGACCAGCACACCGAATCCAAACAGGGCAGATGCGCCATAAAACGAAGCGGGCAAGCCGAAACAGTCACCAAGGTATCCACCCGCCACTGGGCCGACAATGGAACCAGCTGCTGCCAGAGAGTTAAACAGCCCGAAGGCCTTGCCCCGGTCTTCCTTAGCTACACTGGTGGCTATTAGAACATTACCGCTAATGGTGACAGCGGCTGTGCCAAATCCATACCAGAGTCTCCACCAGCTCAGTCCCCAAAAACTCTTTGCGAGCACTTGAAGCGCCGACGTCAGCGCTGATACGGCAAGACCGGCTGCGAGAATATGTTCGTAATTTACCCGACGCAACCTGGGCAAAAGAAGGGCTCCGGCTGTGGTCGCAAGTCCAACAAGGGAAAACACTATGCCTGTCATGAATGCAGCGTTTCCGGATACCAAAGAACTTACAAATAAAGGGAGTGTGGGTTGTGTAAGTAAACCCGCGACCTGCGCCAATACCAAGACGAAAAACAGCCGAAGCAGACCTGGCGTATGCATTACCGATCTGATGTCATGTGGCCTGGACTTAGAGCGCATAGATGTGGTATCTTCCTTCAGGTAGATATATGGTACAATCGCGGCAACGAAAAGCAATGCGGCAGCTACCAGGATGCTGGCGCGCATGCCGACAGTGTCAGCCAAAAAACCGCCCAACAAAGGCCCGGTTACTCCGCCTGCAGCCACGCCTGCCTGGAGCATTGCAAGTGCGTATCCAACAGCGTGCTCCGGGGTGTTTGCGGAGATCAGGGTAATCGCTGCGGGGATGTAACCGGTGACAAAGCCGTTGAGAAAGCGAAGACCGACAAACTGCAGGTGGTCTCGTGCAAGTGACATACCCACATAGGTGAGGCCAATGCCAAAGCCTGAGCGGAGTATCATAATACGTTTACCCCAGCGATCGGAGAGACTTCCCCAGATCGGCGACATAAGCGCAAATGAAAACCAGGGTGCGGAATAAGCAAGACCTGACCATGCAGAGATGTTGGAAGTGATACCAAGCTCCTGAAGGTACATCGGCATGAAGGGTATAAAGAGAGAGAAGGCGACCTGAGCCGTGAAGGTACCAGCCACAAGGAGATATAAATTGCGTTGCCAGCTAACCAATCTGGGTCACCTTGATTCGTGATAGGACATACAACACTGTAGTATTATACACTTTCCACTCACAGAGTACAAGCAGTATGCTGTGCCTGTGAGGCATCGTGGGCTTGCTGGAACACAAGGGGGAATTCATCGGAAGAACCAAGCGAAAGAAACGGCTACGATGGTATGCGAGCACGTAGATTGTTGCTCGGATTCCCCGCTCTTTATTGTACGTCTTCGGGGAATACTGAGCGACAGGCAGATCCGTGAAGAAACAGAATCATGTCGACACAACGGAGTACATGCAGGAGAAAGACCACGCGAGCGGGAACGCAGCGATCAGGATGCGCCTTACTGGTGAGTTTCGTGGCGAGACCTCAGGCTTCGCTTTGACCGCCTGAACGCTGACGCCCTTGACACCGCCACAGGTGGTCACTGAAAAGTAGTGTCTTTTTCAATTGTTACATGGAGGGTAAGGGCAGGCTGACCTCGAATTAAAGAAGGTCACACTCTTCTTGATGTAAGACGCAGCATCAGGCGTTTTGCGTGTGGGCATTGGGGATATGTTAAGCCATGGAGAACGTCATGGACATTGGCATCGACATTGTTGAGATAGCACGGATAAAGGCGGCTGTGGACCGCTGGGGGGACCGGTTCCTTAGCAGGGTGTTTACCGCTTCTGAGATTCAAGAGTGTGCAGGGAAGGCGCACCGGCTTGCGGGGCGTTTCGCGGCGAAGGAAGCGGTAGCCAAGGCGCTGGGTACCGGCTTTGGACAGATCAGGCCTCGCGACATCGAGGTGCTTCCTGATGCGACCGGGAGACCTGTGGTGTACATCAGGAAGCCTGGCATTGTTGACAGTCGGGTAGTCGTCAGCATCTCGCATTCAGACAAGCATGCGGTGGCAGTAGCCGCGTACTTCAGAGGTGAAGTCTGCTGAAGCTGGCATACGCAAGTCAGATGAGAAACATCGACAGACGGACGATGCATGAGGCGGGCGTACCTGGGCTCATCTTGATGGAAAACGCCGGGCGCGCTGTAGCAGAGGCAGCTCTTTCGCTGCTGGGGAACGCTGAAGGCAAGAAGGTTGTTGTTTACGCGGGTAAAGGCAACAACGGCGGCGACGGGTTCGTTGCTGCAAGGCACCTTCTGGCGCGCGGCGCGATCACTGAAGTGGTTGCGCCACTTGATCTCTCTGACTCCAGGGGAGACGCGCGCGTGAATTATGACGCATATGTGGGTTCTGGTGGTCGGGTGACAACATCGCGGAGCCTTTCTGCAGACCTCGTCATTGACGCTCTGTTGGGAACGGGGTTTTTGGGGGAGGTGACGGGGGCGATGGCAGAGGCGATCAGAGAGATCAACCGGCTCGGGTGTCCCGTAATTGCAGTGGATATCCCTTCCGGAGTAAATGCAGACACGGGGCAGGTCGGAGCGGCGGCGGTGCTCGCCCGAAAGACGGTTAGTCTGGGCCTGGCAAAACCAGGGCTGTTCCTGTACCCCGGCCGTTTACATTCAGGAGAGATCCACGTCGCAGACATCACCATTCCCCGCCACATTATCGACACCGAAGGGCTCACCTGCCGGGCGATGACGCTGGAGGACGCAGCGCAGATGCTTTTGCCAAGACCTGCTACATTGCACAAGGGGCAGGCGGGGCGAGTTGTGGTTGTGGCAGGCTCGCCGGGGTACACGGGAGCAGCAGCCTTGACTGCACAGGCCCTGCTGAAGACAGGGGCAGGCCTGGTCACATTGTTCACACCGGAGAGCGTGTGGCAGGTCCTCTCTACCAAGCTCACCGAAGCCATGGTGAAGCCATTGCCGTGCGGCCCGGAGGGCTGCGTTACTGAGGACGGCGTGAGTACAGTCATGGAATTGGTGGCATCTGCGGATTGTGTGGCGCTGGGGCCGGGCCTTGGACGAGCACCCGGGGTAGCAGAGTTCGTGCATAGCCTGATGGGACGGCTGCGGTGTCCGGTGGTTCTGGATGCCGACGGTCTGTGGGCTCTTTCAAGGCGGCGCTTTCAGCTTCCAGAAGGCAGCGTCATCACCCCGCACGCAGGCGAGTTTGCCCGGCTTACAGGTATGCACGTGGATGAGATTTCCCGGGACAAGCTGGGGGCAGCATCCAGCGCGGCACGAGATATGAACTGTACCTGCTTGCTGAAAGGCGCTGATACGGTAGTAGCGGCCCCTGACGGAAGGACCAGCATCAATACGACAGGGAATCCCGGCATGGCCCAGGGGGGCATGGGCGACGCTCTGACCGGTATCATTGCAGCTCTCATCGCAGAAGGGCACGCTTCTTTTGATGCTGCCTGCCTCGGCGCCTTCCTCCATGGGATGGCACACGACCTGGCAGGAGGAAGAGGCCGGACGGCCGGCGATCTCATCGCACACATTCCCCAGGCACTGGCGGCCGTAGAGAAGGTGCGAACATGAAGCGAATGCTGCTTTTGTCTTTGCTTCTTTTTTTTGTGATTGCGGGATGTAGTAGGACCGAAACGCTAACTGCCGAAAGAGTCATTAACAATATGGTGGAGAAGATAACGAATGCCGCGGATTATGCGGTCACTGTTGATGTCACCTTCCGCTGGGGAGACCAGGAACAGCACCTTGCATACACACTCTGGCGCGCCCGACCTGGATTACACAAGCGAGAAATGCTCGCTCCTGTAGAAGTATTCGGGCACAGCAGCGGGTATGACGGCAACGTCTACTGGTATTACGATCCGGGACTTAACCTGACGCACGTGTTCACGTACGACGTGGTCGAAGCAGCTGAGTTTCACCCCGAGAACCTCGTCGCGCTCTTGGAAGGCGCAAAGGCCGAGCTGCTGACAGTACCTAACAATGCCCGAAAATCTGTGGCTGTACTCTCCGTACCCTTGGATAACGCTCAACTTACCGTAACCGTAGACACATTCACATGGCTTCCCTTGACTGTTTCGGCTGAGTCTTCCGACGGCTCGGTGGAGGTATTCTACAAGGACTTCTGGCTGAATGTGGGCCTTGACACCGAAGCATTTGAATACCCTGAGGGTTCGACGGTGGTGGAGGCAAGCCCGGGCCTTCGCACGGTGAGCCTGGAAGAGGCAAGGGCCGCGGTATCCTTCACGCTGAGTATACCCGGGTACATACCCCGGGGTTTTTCCCTTTCCGAGGTGACGCTGACCGGGGATGGAAGCGATCAGGCTGTGAACCTTGAGTACAGGGACGGCGAGCGCTGGTTCGTGCTGACACAGTCGCTTGCGTCCGGCGCGCTTCCTGAAATACCCGGACTTCGACGCATTGTGATGGGCTCGACGGAGATCTACTCTATTATCAGTGAAGATGGCATCTCGCTCTGGTGGAACAACGGGAGCGTAGCGCTGTTTCTGCAGGGGAATCTGTCTGAGGCGGAAATGGCTCGTATCGCACAATCGGTGAGGTGACGCACTTGAGACCTGCATTTGTTGAAGTGAACCTTGACAACATATACCATAACGTCGATGTGCTCTTGAAAACGACGGGCACGGCGCTTTGTGCGGTGGTAAAGGCAGACGGCTACGGGCACGGGGCGGTACAAGTTGCGTCCGCCGCGCTCGCTGCGGGTGCGTGCAGGCTGGCCGTTGCTATCCTCGACGAGGCGGTCGCGCTCCGGCGTGCGGGGTTTGACTGCCCTATAATGATCCTCGGTTATACCCCTCCAGAAGACAGCGGGATCGTTGTGGAGCATGATTTGGAACAGACTGTATACACACGGGAACAGGCGGCAGCACTGAGCCGTGCAGCGGTGATACTGGGCAAGAGGGCACGCATTCACCTAAAGGTGGATACCGGGATGGGCAGGCTTGGTGTGCGCCCTGACTCAGAAGGGGTGGCACTGGCTGCCGCCATCAGCCGGTTTCCTGCAGTTGATATGGTAGGGTGCTTCACCCATCTGGCTGATGCGGACGCGGAAGACCCGGGGTACACAAGGCTGCAGCTGCAACGCTTCCGTGATTTTAAGGAGGCGCTCCTGTCCGAAAACATCCCTGTACAGCTCTTCCATGCTGCCAACAGCGCCGGGGCCGTTCTCTACCCGGAGTCAAGGCTCGATATGGTGAGGGTGGGTCTGGCCATGTACGGGTTGTTTCCGTCTGACAGGCTTGTGGGAAAGATAGACCTTTTGCCTGCCATGTCAGTCAAGGCGCGCGTCGCTCACGTGAAGATGGTTCTGAGGGGGGAGAGCATCAGCTACGGCCGCACTTACACCGCCGACTGTGACCAGTTCATCGCTACCATACCCCTGGGCTATGCAGACGGCTACCCGAGGCTGCTGTCAAACCGCGGCGCCGTATTGGTTCATGGCCGTCTGGCCCCAGTAGTAGGCAGAGTATGTATGGACCAGTTCATGGTAAGGGTGTGGGAAGGAGTAAAGGTGGGCGACGAAGTAGTGATTATTGGAGAGCAAGCAGGTAAGAGCATATCTGCCGAGGATCTTTCCAGACAATGGGGAACTATAAACTATGAAGTGGTCTGCTCATTTTCAAGACGCCTTCCGCGGCTGTATGTAGGCGGCGGTAGGGCAAATCAGGCCGTCTCAAGCAGGAGGTAATGCTCATGGGCGCAAACAAGAAGATAGTCCTGACCTTACCCTCAAGCCTTCTTGCAGAGGTGGATGGGCTTGCAAAGACCGAGGCTTCATCAAGAAGTGAGCTCATCAGGAGGGCGACTCGTGCATACCTTGAAGAGAGGAGAAGGAGTCGGCTGAGGGAGCAGATGAGGTCAGGTTATCAGGAAATGGCCGCCATTAACCTGAGACTGGCCGAAGAAGGTCTCTCGCCGGATGAACCAATCACCAATCAATACGGCGGAGGACGAAAGTGATTGTCAGACGGGGAGACATCTTTTACGCGGATCTGAGCCCTGTTGTCGGGTCGGAGCAGGGCGGGGTTCGACCGGTGCTCATTATCCAAAACGACATCGGAAACAAATACAGTCCCACAGTAGTCGTCGCAGCCATCACATCGCAAATAGATAAGGCCAAACTACCCACGCACGTGGAGATATCTCCCGAGATATCAGGGCTTGAGAAGGATTCTGTGGTGCTGCTTGAGCAGATAAGGACCATCGATAAAAAGCGACTGCGAGAACACGTGAAACACCTCGATGGAAAAGTAATGCAACAGGTAGACGAAGCGCTCAGAATAAGTTTGGGGCTGTCGGATATTTAGCCCCTTTCTTTCTTTGGAGGTGGTAACATGATGAATCTTCGCAGAGTGAAGATAGCTTCACTGCCCACAGACTTGTACCGCATGAACAGGTTATCGGACTATTTGGGGCTGGACGTATACATAAAAAGAGACGACAACACAGGGCTTGCGCTAGGCGGCAACAAAGCGAGAAAGCTCGAGTTTCTGCTGGGTGAGGCGCTGGATAAAGGCTCAAAGTCTGTGATAACCACGGGCGCGGTCCAGTCAAACCACGCCCGTCAGACCGCTGCGGCCTGCGCGCTGTCGGGCCTTGAATGCCATCTGGTGCTCGAAGGCGGAAAGAGTGTGCCAAACCAGGGTAACCTATTGCTAGATCGCCTGCTTGGTGCTGAGGTCCACATCGTGAAGGATGAAGACGAAGCAAACATGTACATAAACGCGCTTCAGGCGAAACTAGCTGCCGAAGGGAAAAACCCTTATGTCATTCCGGTAGGGGGTTCGACCCCCGTGGGTGCGGCAGGATACTTCGCGGCTATGATGGAACTATTTAGTCAATCGAGAGAGCACGGAATCAGCTTTGACAAGATTATCTTTGCCTCCGGTTCCGGAGGGACGCACGCTGGTCTTCTTGCCGGGGCGCTTTGTCTTGGAGTTGCTCCGTCGCTACTTGGGGTAAGCGTAAGCCGTGCAGCCGCTCTGCTCCGCAGGCAGACTGTTGACCTTGCGAACGCGTTGCTTTCCAGGGTCGGGTTTCCTGCCCTGGCTACGCCGTCTGACGTAAACGTGACCGACCAGTTCATCGGACCGGGCTACGGTGTACCGTCGGACGAAGCAAAGGAAGCCATCAGGCTCTTTGCCCATCTGGAGGGAGTGCTGCTCGATCCGGTATATACTGCCAAGGCGGCAGCCGCACTCTTGCACATGGCAAAAGAAGGCACTATTCAAGGTAACATCCTGTTCTGGCATACAGGCGGAAGTCCCGTCCTGTTCGCAATGGGTGATCAGATCATATGAAGGAGGCGGCGTCCGTTGCCCATTATCGGACTTACACCTTCTATCCAGAGCGTGGACAGGTCTATCTACGTTTACGCAGAGTACCTAAAGGCGGTTCATCGCGCAGGCGGGATACCGGTGGTTCTTTCGCCGTGGCCCCCTGACGGGCTGGAGGTACTCCGCCGCATTGACGGGCTCTTGCTCACAGGTGGGCACGACGTAGATCCGGCACTATTTGGCGAGGAACCAGAAGAGGGGCTTGGCGAGATTACCCCTGAGAGAGATGTATTGGAGATGTCCCTTACCCGGGCAGCTCTTGATATGGACATGCCCATTCTTGCGATCTGCAGAGGTATTCAGGTACTTAACGTTGCTGCAGGGGGCACGCTGTACCAGGACATAAGACGACAGGTACCCGGGGCCAAGAAACACAGGCAGGACGCCCCGCGATGGTATCCCACCCATGAGGTGAGGCTGCGAGACGGCACGCGGATCGCGTCAGCCGCCTGCGCGAGCAGTATAAGGGTAAACTCTTTTCACCACCAGGCGGTGAGGGAACTTGGGGAGAACATGCTCATGACCGGGGAGGCCCGGGACGGCATCATCGAGGCTATCGAAAGCGCGGTCCACAGGTTTGTTGTGGGAGTCCAGTGGCACCCCGAGATGATGTACGAGACCGACGGTGTGGCAAGGGCGCTGTTTTCCGCATTCGTCGCCGCAGCTGGTGAGGGAAGATGAAAAGATGTCGCGCACATGAATTGGGACTCCTGATAGGGCACCTGCCGCGGGGGCGTGACAACAGCATTACCGACGTACCGGGCGTGAGAGTAGGCCACACCACCATTATCCGGGGCGAAGGGCCGCTGGTTCCCGGGCAAGGACCGGTACGTACCGGTGTCACTGCCATCGTGCCTGGCCCGGACAACCCCTACGCTTGCAAGCTGCCTGCTGCGTTCCACACGGTGTCTGGATACGGCAAGCCCACGGGGATTGCACAGGTGATGGAATTGGGCACGCTTGAGACGCCCATCTTGCTCACCAACACGCTGAGCGTGCCCACGGCAGCCAACGCCCTCATCACGTGGTCGCTCGAGAGGAACCCGGAGATTGGGATCACCCAGGGGACAGTAAACCCTGTTGTGTTTGAGTGCAACGACGGGTACCTGAACGACATCAGAGGGAGACACGTGACGGAGGCCGACTGCCTCGCTGCGTTAGGCACGGCATGTGACACGGTGGTGGAGGGAGCGGTAGGAGCGGGTACAGGCATGTCGGCCTTCGGCTTTAAAGGTGGCATCGGGACTGCTTCGCGGCTGGTAGAAATGGGCGGTTCGGCGTTTCACATCGGTGTGCTAGTGCTCTCCAACTTTGGCAAAAGGAGCGACCTGCGCATTGCAGGAGTGCTGATTGGCCCGGAGATGGACGCGCATCCCGAGGCGGAACCGGGAGGCTCCGCAATCGTGATCGTGGCCACCGACATACCGGTCGGGTCCCACGATCTAGGTAGAATTGCCCGAAGGTCGGCGGTGGGGCTGTTCCGGACGGGGTCTTACGCGGCGCACTCAAGCGGCGAGTTCGTTTTCGCATTCTCTACCATTGCGGGTGAGCACCCGGGGTTTTCCGATAACGAGTATAACCTGATGTTTCAGGCAGCGGCCGAGGCTACAGAAGAAGCGGTCATGAACTCGATGTTCATGGCTGATACGATGGTAGGCAGGGACCAT
>DYEP01000095.1 GCA_020725675.1 Symbiobacterium sp.
CGTTTTACGCGGGATAGGCGCGGAAAATGCAACCAAAAGATGAAGCGCCTGGTCCACGACAAACGCCGGGGCGTCGGCCGGGTGTCTCGGGGGTATCAGTCGGTTTTTGGCCCAGTCAGTCAGGGTGTGAACGAGGGGGAGAGCGAGCCACAGGCCGAACATGGACAGTGATACGTACTGGTGGGTAAACACCATGAGGGCAAAGAAGTGCCAGGCAGCGTGCTTGATGTACCCGCGGAGGTACCCTGCACACTTGGCCTCAGCAATCGCGGGAGTCTGGAGAACGAAGTCTGCCACTATGTGGGCTAACAATATCCAAAGGAACAACTCAACCACGCAGCAGTCCCCCCCGTATCACCGACTGTATGTACCGCTCTGCTTCCGATACCGTCTTCCAGCTGGCTGCTCGGCAACGCTTGGACACGTTCTGAGGGCTGATACCCAAAAGCTGAGCAGCTCTCTTAAGCGTGCCCTCCGTTTCGGCGGCATGTACTGCCTGCCACTGTTTGTCGCTCCATTGATTCTGAAGGGCATCTAATAGAGAGTAGAAAACGTTGACCAGCTCCCAAACATTACCTGTCTGCCCGGCAAAACAGGTAGCCGGCGCCCGGCTGGACTTTAGACTATCCAGGGCTTGTCGTGAGAGATGAAAGGCGTTGCCGTCCATCTGCCACGCGTACTCCCGCGAAAGCCCCGTGGTGATGTTACCCCAGCCTACTCCAAGACGCAAGTTCAGTGGGCGGAGCAAGAAGCGAAAGTGCCGGACGAACCGCACGATATCCACGCTCTCATCTAGCACTCCCTGGATCTCATCCCCACGGTAGAGGGCAAACGAAGCTACCATTGCGTTGCCGTATTTTGCGTTAAGGGGGGTAAGCCCCCGTTCGGCCAGATCTGCCACGCGGTCGATCTTCCTCGAACCGATAATATCCGCCGTGATTACGTAGTACATGGAGTCATCCGCCATCGTCGTTCACCCTTCTGATGGTGATATCGCTGAATCACCCTTCTGAAGGTGGTGTATTCTGCTTCCGGGGAGAAATTCCCTGTGTGACACAAATTTCTTTGTTGCGACGTTAGTCCGTCAGCTCGTTCTACCCTGATCCTCATCTTCTCCAAAGCGGCCTCCGTCGCCCTAAGGAGGTCTTCCCGCTTTCTTCTCCTCTCCTCAGCCAACCCTCAGCATCCGTGAGAAGCCCATATGTAATGTGTTCCCCTCGAAGTAACTGGACCTCAGGTCATAAAGCACAAGACTCCTCTTCTTCCGCTGCCTCCTTGCTAAAGCTCGCTCTCTCTTCGCTTGTTGAGTAACTGGTCCATGGCTTCATAAAGGGGGTTGACTCATTCGTCACTAATCTCTGGGAGTTTAGGCAATCTGGTTGTATGCCACCAACTCGCCGTAAAGCGCTTTGAACCTGGGTTCACTATCCTTGCGATGATCATCCCCAGCTCCAGGTTCCTCCAGGGTCCCTTACCCAGAAGCTCCGGAATCTCAAGCCTCGTTGAAACTTCAGCACCGCCCACACTGTACCATAGGACCGGGACGAAACCACCCTGCAAGCCTCGCTGGCGGCCACCACCGGCTCGCCTTTCAGACTCCTCTTTATGAGGTCGATAGTCTCCCGAGGCAACGCGGAGAGGTTGGCCAGGGTTCTATGTTTGCCTTTCCCTTCCCTCAGCAGAACCGCTGTATAGCCGTTACCCTTATAAGGCCGGCGGACTTCTTCTATGTGGCTACATCACCTTGCCAATATACTTCGCCATGCCATATTCCTTTTGCTACAAAACAAGGCCCTGCGGCTGCTGCACAGGGCCAAAACCTACATTATGTCAAGGATACTTCCGCTTAGAGAACTGAGGCGCACCGTCGCTCGAGGTCGTCCTTTCAAGAAAGTCGGGGATGGAAGTATGACCGGCGAACCAGATGATTCAGGACTTCTTTGTAATGTTCTGCCATGCGTGGAGTGCCAAAGCTACGCCGATAACCCCGTATGCAACGAATACCCTGAAGTATTCACCGACCTGGGCACTGCCCATCATATTCTTGCCAGCAAGAGGTGATATGATGAATAGAAGATGAAACAGAAACGTTCCAAGCAGCGCCTGCCCCACAGTGGCTCTGGACACCGTGGCACCTCCTATGAGCAGAGCAGCCACTGCAAAAGTCCCGACCTGAACGTGGCTTCCATAAGTATTGAGCGTCCCTATATTTTGCAGGAAAATGAGCTGCCCCCATGCGGCAAGCACTGTTGAGAAAATCACGGCGATGATCCTGACTCTGTCCACGTTTATGCCGGAAACCTCTGCTACATACCTGTTCTGGCCCACGCTTCTGAATTCCTGGCCGAGCTTGGTCTTAAACAAAAAGCGAATGGCCAGGCAGAGTAAGACTATGGAAGCAAACGTCGCCACCGGTATGTTGAGCCCCATGACCCCCACTTTGAGCAGGTTATCAAGAGCGTAATGTATCCCCTTAAGATTCACTGTGTTCCTCAATCCAATGCCCGTTGATAGCAGCATGTACTCGTTGCGGAAGGGAATGATGGTTCCTACTAAGAACAGGAACACCAGCTGGTATAACCCGTTGGCAAAGAAGCCCAGAATGAGCCCGGCTATCATCTCCTTCCCCTTGGCCCTGTTGAATAGTATCCCCGTTAGCCAGCCAAAGAGGATGGCATAAGGGAGAGCCAAAAGCATGGAGAGAAGAAACCCCGCGATGCCACCAATTTCCCAGTACGTGACAGTAATCACTGCGATTTGCCCCGCCATCGCTCCCAGGACTATCCCGAAGTTAAGCCCCAGGCCTGCCAGGACTGGGATTATAAGGGATATTACGAGGAATGAGTTCCTCGCCATTCTGACGATGATGTCATTTAGAAGAAACTTCAGCGGCAACCTAGCGTAGTAGCTGCCTACGAGACAAAGCACAGTAAAAAGAATGGGCACCGCGTTTCTTATCAGGAAACGCGCCAGACTGGCCTCTGCTTTTGAGCGTACACTTTCCGGAACAAGCGTCTTCATCCTAGATCACCACCTGCCTCTTTGCGGGTGAGAGCATACAGTATCATGCCGTTGCTAAGGATGATCCTGATTACCTCTGACAGGTTATTAGCTATGGCTTCATTGGCAACCGGCAATGCCACGACAAGCAACGCCTGAAACAAGAACGTACCCACTAAAGCCTGCACAATCGTGGCATGCTTGATAGAAGCGCCTCCGATCAGGATGGACGCTACAGCGAAAAACGGCATATACAGGGGCGCTGTATATAGTTGGAGAAATCCGTAGCTCTGAGCATACACCACGATACCAACAGCACCCAAAGCAGTGGAAAGCACAGTCCCGACCAGCCTGAACTTATCCACGTTAATCCCCGAGCTCGCCGCAAACCTTGGGTTACTCCCCACAGCCAACATGGCCATGCCCGTCTTCGTCCTCAAGAACACCCACATAAGCGCGCAGCATATTGCCAGGAAGATCAGGAGACCTGTAGGAACCCGCACTCCAACTATGTCGAAAGCTAGTAGCTCGTTGAGAACCTTGTCAAAACGGTTCTGGAGAGTGATAGTGACCCTAAGCCCCTCCCCTCCGTATGGCCATATCATCTCTGGGCTCTTATAAGGTGCCATTAGCCAAAAGACACACATAAGCGAAACGATTGAAAAGCCTGTATAGGTCCCGACAGTCATCTCCTGTCCCTTCACTCTGTTCAAAAGAAGCCCGTAGACGTAACCCACCAGAGAACCCAGGATGGCGGATACAGCCACTGCGAAGAAGAATGCGGTAAGTCCCACTAGGTCCAGTTCAATGCTTAAAGTGGCCGCCACCAGCCCGCATACGATACCTAACGAAATACCAAAATTAGGACCCGTCCCAGACTGGATCGACGGGATCATTGCCAGCACCAGAATGGCGTTCATACCAAAACGCACCAGTATGCTACTTACCAGCTGCCCTATAGGCAGGCCGAGTACAGCAGCATACACCATTAACGCCAACAGGAACGCCGTTATTATCAGTCGAGGATATCCGGCAGACTGTACAAGGGCAGGTATGTTCAAACCGAACTGCGTTCGCCTTTGCTCCATTTCAGGAAACCTCTCTTCGTCCGGGTTTTTCTCCCGTCATCATGAGACCAAACTCCCTGTCACTGGCGTCAGGACTGAGTATCCCTTCAAGCCGGCCTCTGTAGACTATGGCGATCCTGTCGCAGATAGCCCGGAGTTCCGCCAGCTCACTGGAAGTCACTACGATAGTCATTCCAAGTTCTCTGTTGAGCCTGACGAGCAGCTCCAGCACGATTCTCTTGGCACCCACATCGATGCCGCGCGTAGGCTCTGATACAAACAGTACATCGGGCTCGAGCGTCAGCGCGCGGGCGATGCACACCTTTTGCTGGTTCCCCCCGCTGAGCCTGCGTACAAGTTGCTGCGGGCCCGTACACCGTATATCCACTTCCCTGATCATCCGCCTGGCGTGTTCGGTAATGGCCTTCGTGTCTATCAACTTCACCCCACACAACGCCTTTACAAACTTATCCTGGCAGTGTACCGCGGTAATGGCTATATTGAATTCGATTGACTGGTCAAGGAGCAACCCTACTCCCCTCCGGTCTTCAGAAAGAAAGCCAAGGCCGTTAGCCAGTGCAGAAGCGGGATTGTTCATCTGCACTACTTTACCTTCTTTTACCACCCTGCCTTCAGCAGGATACAGTCCCATAATCCCGTTGGCTATCCCGAGCTTCCCCTGACCCGCAAGGCCCCCGATACCGAGAATCTCTCCTTTGTACACTTCCATACTGATACCCCGAACCGTCTCGCCCGGCATTCTGACGTGGAGGTTCTCCAGCTCGAGGATAACCTGCCTGCCCGAGCCGGTTATCCCCTGGGTCTCTCTTCCCAGCGACACCTTTTCCACCTTTCTCCCCACCATCAGTTCGGCGAGCCTTTCCACCGTGGCATCTGCGGCCCTGAGTGAAGCGACGACTTCGCCATCTCTCAGGACCGTTATCTCCTCGGAAACCTCCAGTACCTCTTCGAGCCTATGCGTAATGAACAATATGGAGACGCCCTTTTCAGCCAGCATTCTCATGGCGTTTATGAGCGTTTGGGCTTCGACTTCAGTCAGTACTGCTGTGGGCTCGTCAAAGACAAGCAATCGTACATTTCGCTTGTCAATTTCCCTCGCAATCTCGATTAGCTGCATGTAACCTACCGGTAGCCCCGCCACCGGCAGCATCTCATCAATGGTGAGTCCAAGAACATCCAGGGCTGCCCGTGCGTCCGCTCTCATCAGCTTGAAATCTAGGCTCTTCATCTTTGCGCCGAACACCCTGCTAACCAGGTTGTGCTTGGTTTGCTCTCTGTTCAGTTTAATGTTCTCAGTAATAGTGAAACCTGGTATCAGCATGAATTCCTGGTGTACCATCCCTATACCGAGGTTCATGGCATCCTCAGGAGACCTTATGTCTACTTTCTTGCCGTCAAACCAGATCTCACCGGAAAAACCCCCGGTATTATGAATCACAGGCATGCCGAAGAGTATGTTCATCAGGGTGGATTTCCCCGCTCCGTTTTCCCCAACCAGTGAGTGGATTTTCCCTGGGGCAACTGCCAGGTTCACATCTTTCAATACCCGGTTTCCAAAAAACTCCTTGCTTACGTTCTTAATCTCCAGCAAATACTGCTCGTCCAAGTGCTGACCCCCCGTCTGCTGGCAAACGACGGGGTTGCCCAGAGGGCAACCCCGCACCTCATATGTTTTGCACTCTATTTCTTACCGAAGATGATGGAGTCCCCGACGAACATAAGGAAGTTCGCAGCTTTTGCCTTATCAAAGGGCTGAAGCCTTACCTCGCCGCCAGCTTCCTTGGAAAGAAGCTGCTGGATCTTGGCCGAGTCAAAGCCCTTTATCTCTCCCTTCGCCACACCTATGGCATATTCCACGGACGCCCTGATAATGGCCATATTGGCGGGAGATCTCCACGTAGCGAATCTGCCTGCGCCGCCAGCTGCCACTATCTTTTCCTCTATAGCATTCAGTATGAACCCGAGATCCCCGGCCTTGTCAGACGGTATCTTTATTCCTAGCGCATTGGGGTACGCATGGTACGGGCTCGGGCAGCACTGCTCCGGGAATATCGCACCTTCGTTCAGGGCGGACCGGATCAGTGGTTCCTGCATAGCACAATTGGTGCTGAACAACGCGATATCCTTTCCGTACTTGGCCACCTGACGCGGGACGTCTTCCAGTATGAATTGCTGGGCACCGGGAATGCCCGCATCGCCTGTGGGATCGGGAGCATTCACGAACACAAACTCGATACCCCTCTTGGCACACTCCTCCATGAAGATGTCTCGTCTCTTGGCCAGCAGTTCATAGGACATGTGCCTCGGGAACGAGTAATGGAGGAAGTACTTGGCTCCCATCTTCTGTGCCAATTCAATGATGGTCACACCGCGAGCAAGATTGTCCGTCTCCAAAATCAGGTCGGCCTTTTCCGAAATCAGGAGCGGGTCCTCGTGAGGAACCCCAACTATGAAGAAGATGTCCTTTCTCAGTTCCTTTACTTTGTCGATGGCAGCAGCAGTGCCGGGCACTCCCTGGCAGATAACGATGGCTTTCACATCCGGGTCAGAAGCCATGCTCACGATCTGGGAAATCGTCGTCTCCTGTTCGTTCATGAAGTTGTCCGGGTAGGTGGCGTGCAAGACCACATCAGCGCCGTACTTCGCCACCATGGCTTCAGCTGCCCTGTACTCCTCTTCTCCCTGCGACACAGTGCCGGTGATCAGGCCTATCTTTATCTTGGCCGGTTTTTCTTCACCAGCTGGAGGTTTAGTCTCGGATCTCCCGCATCCGGCAAGCCCCAAAACCAAAACCAGGATCAGAAACCAGATAGCGACCTTCTTCAACATCTTGACCCTCCCTAAGAAGTTCTCTGGCCTGACCAGATATACTCTCCAATCTGCGAAGATTATTGTTATTTAGGAATGTTTTTCTGCTCCGGGACCGTCCAAGTATGGAGAATATATCCATCGCGCCGCTCTTCTCTCTTCAACATGCCCTCATAATTTTCCTGCAACTTCTCCTGTGTCCTGAAAACAAAGATCAGGCGGCTAGTCTCTAGATTCTGGCACTCTACTATCCTGGTTCAGCTGAGTATGGAACACAGCCTTTCCAGCGCTTCTTCTTCATCCTCCCCGTCCGCACATATAGTGATCACTGCCCCGTATCCTGCGCCAAGTGACAGTACTCCAAGGATGCTCTTGGCATCGGCCTCTTTCTCATCTTTCCTTATTACGATCTTTGAGGTGAATCGCGCTGCCTCCTGAACAAAAAGAGCAGCTGGTCTTGCGTGAAGGCCTGCCTGGCTCTTGATGGTCAGCGTCTTCTGTTTCATGATCATACCTCCTGGGTCAAGTACGTACCGTGTGATCCTTGCGTGCAGTCACATGAGAGTTCTGAGTATCCTGAATAATCTCCTGCAACGCAAGCCATCTTTTGCTCCAAATCGATCCCAGGAAGAAATACAACAAAGCCCGGTGTTTACGGGCTCGAAGGCGAGTACGGAGTGAAGAATCGCGGGTATCCTGAGAGGGCCCTGGAGGACGCTCGATCTTCCTTAATCCCGAGCCGTTTGCTCACACAGGTCCTCCGGGACACGCCGGCACATCTGCGCTCAGTGTAAGATCATCCCTGGACCCGTGGCCTCAGGTACACGCTGTCGTTACGCATCTTGTTGCTCCCGAAAAAGCCTCTTACCGCCGCGGCCGGACGCAAGAACTCAAATGCCCCGCATACCTTGCCCACAAAGATGTCCAGATCATCTCCTGGCCCGATAATCACCCGCCTGAGCTGAAACGGGTTCACCGCGCGTGAGCGGTTGTCTGCGGAAAACACAGTGGTGACAGCGCCTTTGAATAGCCTCCGTATGAGTTTATTGCCTACCGGGAGTATGTCTCGGGGCTGGCCCCACGGGTAGGAAAACAGCGTCGGGGTAACCCCCAGGTTCGACTTTACCATTTCAACGTTTACCTTTAGCTCCCTTACCAGGGCGGAGAAAGGTACCCGCGATGCCTGGACGTGCGAATGCGTATGCGCGCCTACGTCCACGAGGTCACTCATCACTGCAAGCTGCTCCCAGCTTAAGGGCTTAAGCCCTCCAAAGAGGCCGACGCGCTTTGCAAACTGTAAACCCTTGCGGTTCTCGATAAATCGCGTCACCAAAAACAGCGTGGCCGGACATGAGAATTCCTTGAGCACAGGGTAAGCGTAGAGATAGTTATCTTCGTAGCCATCATCAAATGTCACTGCAGCCGTCCCTTCAGTCAGTTCACCCGCCAGCTTCCTTCTCACGTATTCAGCCAGGGGAACGACTTCGAAATTCTCTTTCAAGAACCGTATCTGTTCCCGCAAGTCATCAGGCCTTACAGCCAACGGGTGATCCGGATGCACCGAGTGATAACCCAGTACCGGTGTGGTGTTGCACTTAAGGCTGGGCAGGCTGAGCCTGGATACGACTTTCTTTAGGAACGCAAACATAAAGAACCTCCGGGTTCTTGCCTACAGGTAGTCGGTGTCTCCGAGTACGGGCTGCCAGGAGACTGGAGTCTCCCCGGTCAACTGCCGTAGGGCAAAGCGCCCGGTACGCAACAGGTTCGGGACGAGCCCGAATTGCCACATGCGGTGAGCCAGCCCCGGCAGAGGCCATGCGGCAATCACTCTCGCCCCGAGGTGAGCCGCGTGCCGTATGACCCGCCGCAAGAGGCCCGCGGGATCAAGTGCTCCTGGAGAAAACTCGACTATGTAGGCTCTTTTCCGTGCGGCGCCGCCAAACCGCAGCACCACGTATGCAAGCACCTCTTCTTTCGTCTCTTCTACCAAAATGATGTATCTTCGGTCAGGGCAGCTCGCATAGCGCCAATTCAGATAGCCGGCGTCCTTGCATATGGATGCGCCCCGTGATTCCCCATACACCTTCCAATGGTCCGTGAATCGGGAATCGAACATATCCAGCGTGGCCATCCCGGGTTCGCGCTCTTGGCGCCCCGGCTGGCAGACCCGGAGCCACATCCTTGGCCTCGCAAGTACGGTCCAGCCCATTGACCGGTAGATCGGGTATGACATCTCGTTCGGGAAGTTGAAGATAAAGCTGTAGCCTCGCCGCTCTGCCTCTCTTATGGCTTCCTGGGTCAGCGTACGGAAGATACCGCGACCGCGAAACTCCGGATGCGTGGCTGCGTCGGTGGCCTGGCACGCCGTGACGTAACGTCTTCCGTCCCATACCCGGTAGGGAACAAGACCCCTGAAGCCCACGATACGCTCACCCCAGACTGCAACCTTCAGTATGGCTGGGCCGGAATGACCTGACTGGTAGTACCAGCGCCACCAGTCCACGCTGCGTTCTTCTTCAAACACCAGGGACAGCAGGCTTACGATGGCAGCCTCGTCGTCTGGACGGTATTCACGTACTATAGCCTGTTGTTCCACGATGAGCGCGCACCCCGTTTGTCCTGTAGAAGTCTAACCCGCAACATGCTGCAATCGCTATTCGTGCCTCAGCGCTTCGATAGGATCCATCGCAGCCGCTTTTCGTGCCGGGTACACACCAAAAAAGAGCCCCACGCTTACTGAGAACACAAACGCAAGTAATATGGCCTCGGGCGAGACGTACGTGCTCCACCCGGCGATCCTGGCAATGGCGCGTGAAGTGGCTGTTCCTGCCAGCATCCCGAC
>DYEP01000096.1 GCA_020725675.1 Symbiobacterium sp.
AGCCCTGAAACCTTCGTGGAGCGCTATCTCACTTCGGGGCAGATGAGGTTTTTCGTATCTTCTTGGGCCTTACCGGTTGTGGTCCAAGAGAATCATGATGATCTAAAGACAGGAGGGGAGAGGAATATGAGCTTTAGTAAGGGAATCAATGCGACGGCTGCGACTGGGACGAAGAACCGGACTCCCGGGAGCGTGTGTCCCTTTACGGGGATGTGTGTAACGTGTGTGGAGGGTTGCACAGGCCTCTGCGAGATAGGGCGTTCGGCTCTTCGGGGAAAGGAGGTTATCTATCCAGGACCATTTGGGAGGATTACTACGGCTTCACAAAAGGACTACCCTATCGACCTCTCACACTTCAACATCCTGGGAAGTGCGGTTGGAGCTCACGGGGTAGAGGCTGACAGCGACAAAGCCATGTTCCCGGCTGTGAGTGTAGAGACAGAGGTGGGCGCCTCATCGACGATCAAACTCAGGTTCCCAATGATAATCTCCGCCCTCGGTTCTACGCAGGTGGCAAGGGACAACTGGGACGGGCTTGCGATTGGCGCTGCGATCTCGGGAACGATTCTGACGATTGGTGAGAACGTATGCGGAATGGATCCCGATAGCGAGTTCATAGACGGTAGAATCCTGCGTTCCAGGGACATGGAACGACGGGTGAAGCTCTTCAAGGACTGGTACAGAGGCCATGGTGCGATAGCTGTCCAGGCTAACGTTGAGGACTCCAGGCTGGGAGTTCTGGAGTATGCCGTTGAGAAGCTCGGCGTTGAGGCTGTCGAGCTGAAATGGGGCCAGGGGGCCAAGGACATTGGCGGCGAGGTCAAGCTCTTTACACTGGAAAGGGCTCTGGAGCTCAAGAAGCGCGGTTACCTCGTCCAACCGGACCCGGAGGATTCTGAGGTTCAAAAGGCCTTCAAGAGCGGGGCATTCAAGGAATTCGAGCGGCATTCCAGGATCGGGATGGTCGATTACGATGCCTTTATGACCAGGGTCGAGCAACTTCGCAAGATCGGGGCGAAGTATGTCTTCCTGAAGACGGGGGCGTACAGGCCTGCCGACCTCGCGAGGGCCGTGAAGTACGCTTCAGATGCCAGGATAGACCTCCTGACCGTTGACGGGGCCGGCGGAGGCACCGGGATGAGCCC
>DYEP01000097.1 GCA_020725675.1 Symbiobacterium sp.
CCCGTGAACCCGTACAACTTCAGGGACTACAGGCGGGGTATGCTCACGGTGGCACTGGCCGGACCTGCGATGAACTTGATCTTGGCATTTTTCACGTTGCTTATGATAAAGATATTCTCTCTAACAAGATTCAGCGTTAGCGGCAACCTGGTGTGGTACCTGCTTTATTACAACGTATGGATTGCGGTCTTCAACCTCATACCTGTCCCACCGTTGGATGGCTCCAAGGTGTTGGCCGGACTACTTCCAGGGCGGCAGACCGCTGTGCTCTACGGGATGCAACCCTACAGCTGGCTTGTGTTATTCGCCCTCATATACCTGGGAATCATACCGATGATACTCCTTCCGATTTCACAGGGAGTACTCACGGTGCTGGACCGCTTGACATCACTGATTCTGTATCCTTTCTAAAAGATCTAAAAGAGGGGTATGAAATGGAACGCGTCTTTTCGGGCATGAGACCAACGGGCAGACTTCATCTTGGCAATTATTTCGGCGCACTGGAGAACTGGGTCAGGCTCCAGGATTCATACGAATGTATCTACTGCATTGTGGACTGGCACGCGCTATCTACGGACTACGAGGATCCGCGCCAACTCAGTGAAAACGTACGGAGCATGCTGGTTGACTGGCTTGCTGCAGGGATAGACCCGGAAAGAAGCGTGGTGTTCGTCCAATCAGACGTGCTGGAGCATGCTGAGCTACATCTTTTGCTATCCATGATCATACCGCTTTCCTGGGTTGAACGGATCCCCACTTACAAAGAACAACTCAAAGAGATACAGGGGCGGGAGCTTGCTACCTACGGCTTCCTCGGGTATCCGGTGCTGCAGACAGCAGACATCGCGCTGTATGGTGCGCACAAGGTGCCCGTCGGAGAAGACCAGCTGCCGCATATCGAGTTCGCAAGGGAAGTAGTGCGCAGATTCAACTATCTCTATGGGGATGTATTGGTGGAACCGCACCCCATATTGAACAAGACCCGGAGGCTACCTGGTACAGACGGCAGGAAGATGAGCAAAAGCTATGACAATTACATCGCGCTCAGCGACCCGGACGAGCAGGTTCTGGAGAGAGTCAAGTCCATGATTACCGACCCTGCGCGCATCAGAAAGCATGATCCAGGTCATCCACATGTATGTAACGTGTTTTCTTTCCATCAGGTCTTCAATGAAGGAGCTACGAAAGAGCTGACCGAATTGTGCACAGAAGGCCGCATAGGCTGCGTCGAGTGCAAGATGAACCTGTACGGACTTATCCGTGCGTTTATGGAGCCCATGAGGGAACGAAGAGCTGAGCTGGAAAGAGACGTTAAGCTGATAGATGACATCCTGGCATCCGGCTCACGCCGCGCGAAGGCATATGCCCGGGAAACCATCGAGAAGGTGAGAAGTGCCATTGGAATCAAACGCTGAAACCAAGGGCTACCCTGTGCGCCTTGCGGTGTTTGAGGGGCCGCTAGATTTGCTGTTACACCTCATTGACTCACAGCAGATCGATATACACGCAATACCCATCGCAGAGATCACCGAGCAATTCATCGCCTTTATTACTGCGGACGAGGATCTTGACCTTGAGGCTGCCAGTGAGTTCATCATCATGGCTGCCACGCTGATGATGATCAAGGCCAGAATGTTGCTACCTCGCCGTGTGGCCGAGGAGACAGAAGAAGAGCAGGACCTGCGTGCTGAACTGGTGGACAGGCTGGTGGAGTACCGCAGGATCAAACAGGCCGCAGAGGTATTGCGACAGATGGAGGCGGCTGCAGGGAGGTTGTTTCGTCGGGGGCGTTTCGAGAAGGTCGCTCGATTCCCGGATCCCGGATCGCTGCAGGGTGTGGATGTGTCGCGTTTGGCTGGCATACTTTCGCAGGTGCTTGCATCTGTCTCCGAACAGGTGCACCATGTATCTTCAAAGCGGATCAGTTTCCGGTTAAAAATGGTCCAGGTGCTGCGCAACCTGCACAGGGCGGGAGGACCGGTGTCGTTCCGAGCGTTGCTTTCAGACGCCAGCGATCGGCTTGAGGTCGTGGTGACATTCTTGGTGGTGCTCGAACTGGTGAGGCAGGGACGCATCTGCTTTAGGCAGGATGAGCCTTTTGGTGACATCATGTTGCATCTTGAGGAACGGTGGTAAGCGCTTTATCATGACAGACATCACGTTGGCTAAAATTGAGGCACTGCTGTTTGCAGCAACCGATCCGGTTGACATAAGGACTCTGGCCCAGATCCTTGGGATCTCGGAGATAGAGGTCGATTGCGCGTTAAGAAGGCTTCAAGAGGAAACGGAGCGGGAAAGCAGGGGGATACAGCTGAACCGGGTTGCCGGGGGCTTTGAATTTGTAACCAAGCCCCAGTTTGCTGAGATTATCTCAAGGCTTTCCCGGCCCAAGAATCCGCCCCCGCTGTCGCAGGCCGCTCTGGAAACCCTGGCAATCGTACTTTATCAACAACCTGTCACAAAGGCGGAGATAGAATTGTTGCGCGGCGTACGTTCTGATGCAGCCATCGACACGCTCATCGCGCGCGGACTCATAGAGGAACTGGGCCGCAAAGAAGTACCGGGCAGGCCCATACTCTACGGAACTACGGACTTTTGTCTCAAGTACCTCGGGATAAAGGAGCGGGACAGGCTTCCTCCTCTTCCCAAGTCGCAGGAAGGCAGTGTGTGAACTAGCGCGCACAGAGCACGATCAGGCGGAGAAGGTGCGTAGGCAATTCCGCAAGTTCTTCTATCGGAAATAGCGGTAGAGTGCCCCGTGCTGATGCATTGGAGGGCTCCTCATAAGTCCTGCATCGAACCGGCCATGAATACTCCCTTCTTTTCTTGCCACCTACCACGTTTGCTACCCTGGTGCCAGAAATCAGCAGCACTGACTATGCCATCCAGCAAGTGGGCATAACTAAAGCCGGGGTTACAGAGGGGTGTTTCATGTGGCGGTTCTTGTCTTAATCTTTCTTGCATTTTTTCTGTTGCTGACTGTCTATTTCATACCCATCACACTGAGTGTGGAATATGCGTACGTCGGGAGCCTGCACAGGCTCAGTATATCTGCATTTTTACCGGGAGGGTTTCGTATATGGTCGAAGCAGTATGATCGGGCGATGAACGCACGGGGGACTTCGCCCGACAGCCTGCTTGATCATCTCAACAAGGTGGCAGAGATGTTTGAACGTCTTGGGGATCTCCTGTCTGAGTTGACTGTGAGCAAGATAGAATGGCGGACAAGGCTGGGCACGGAAGATCCTGCACAGACGGCCATCCTTACAGGCATCGCGTGGGGAATCAAAGGTGCGGTGGTGGCGCTTCTCCGTCAGCACATTGACGTGCCGCAGGAATCGCTCAGTCTTCAGATCTATCCGCTGTTTTCTAAGACTGCATTGTCCACCAACTTCCGGTGCACGCTGAAAGCTCGTTTTGGACGAGTTCTTCTGGCAGACAGGCAAATCCGCGGCGCAAGACCACAGCGCATATCACCTCAGCGCGCGGGAAATATTATGCCTGATAAACTGTGATCGATGCGCCGAAAGGAGGCTGGTGAGCTTGAGTGAGCATCCCATCCAGGGTCTGATGAAGACCGCTATGGAGAGCATTAAAGAAATGGTGGATGTGAACACGGTCGTGGGAGATCCGGTAGACACTCCTGACGGCAGCGTGATTATCCCTGTGTCCCGCGTGAGTTTTGGCTTTGCAGCCGGAGGAACGGATTTCGAAAACCGAAACGGCAGGAAAGGTTCCGGTAACGGGCAGGAAGGGGGAGAAATCCCGTTCGGCGGCGGTAGTGGTGCTGGCGTTTCCGTGCAACCTGTGGGCTTTCTTGTTGTAGGGCAGGGCACGGTGAGACTGCTTTCAGTAGAGGGCGGCGCCATCTTCGACCGGTTGATAGATGCGGCGCCCAATCTTCTCAACAACCTTCAGAACCTTATTCGGGGTGGGGGCAACAGCCCAAGAGAGCAAAAGCAGGCAACGACCGAGTACTAGACACCGGGGGCCCGAAATTTGGGCCCCTTGCAGTTAGGAGTTGTTATGTAATGCGTGCACTCTGGAAGGGAACACTGGGGTTTGGCCTGGTGATCATACCGGTAAGGCTATACGCTGCCACATCGAGACAAAGGCCCAGTTTCAACCAGCTCCACCGCAAATGCTCAAGTCCCATAAAATATCTAAAATGGTGTCCTGTGTGCAGGGAAGAGGTAACTGCAGATGAGATAGTGCTGGGATATGAGTATGAGAGGGGCCGCTTTGTCCTTATGCAAGATGAAGACTTCGATGGTGAGGACGGCACAGCGGACAAGAGCATTCTGATCCTGGACTTTGTGAGTCTGGCAGAGATCGACCCGGTCTACTTCGACAAGAGCTATTACCTCGCCCCTGCTGAGGGCGGACAGCGTGCTTACCACCTTCTGCTTCGAGTAATGGACGAAGCACAGAAGGTAGCCGTTTGCAGAGTGAGGATCCGGGCCAGGGAGTCGCTGGCGACAGTGCGCGTTTACCGTGGAGGATGCCTGGCAATGGAAACCATGCTGTACCCGGCCGAGGTGCGGGATTATACGGTACTGGAAGGTCTGTCACCCATCGAGCCGGAAGCGAGGGAGATAGAAATGGCCAGAATGCTCGTGGAAAATTTATCTGTCCCGTTTGATCCTGAGAGATACGTGGACCGCACGAGAGAGCGGCTGCTTTCTGCCATAGAGCGCCGCATAGCAGGTCAGCACGTGGTGGTCCCGGAGCAACCCGAACCGGCCAGGGTAATCGACCTTATGGAGGCGCTGAAGGAGAGCGTGAAAAGATCCGAGGAGGGTAAGAGAGAGCATGGGGCGGTGTAGTGGTCTGCTCCGTCCCATGCTGGCTGTCTTGGGGCGATGTGCTTTCGACTCCCCGGACTACCTGTTTGAGCCAAAATGGGATGGCTACCGGTGCCTCGTGTACGCAGATGACCGGGTGCGCTTCATCAGCAGAAACGGACGTGACATCACGGACAAGTACGGGAGACAGCTTGACATATCCCGTCACATACAAGGCCGTGAAGTGGTGTTGGACGGGGAGCTGCTTGCACTTGATGACTCCGGAATGCCCAGCTTCAGCCTGTTGAAGAGGTTGCGCGGACGGTTGGTGTACGCGGCCTTTGACATTCTGCGTGAAGGTGGCGCCGATGTGATGGACAGGCCACTTCTTGACCGAAAGCGCATACTTTCAGAGATAGTGAGGCCTGGAGGAAGTGTACTGATCACAGAGGGGATAAGGGAAAAGGGTAGGGCGGCGTACCGGGCCGCGGTGAATCTTGGTCTTGAAGGGATCGTGGCAAAGCACATAGCAAGCCCCTATCTGCCCGGGATCAGAAGCCATTACTGGATCAAGGTCAGACACATGAATACGCTAGATGCTGTCATTGTGGGGTATAGTGTACGAGACGGGCAAGTGACGTCAGTTGCGCTCGGCATTCCCGGCCCGTCAGGAGAAATGAAGTACATAGGTAGCGTGGGAGCAGGGATCGGGGCGGAGCAGAGCGCAGAGATCTTAAAGACAGTGCCCGGCGCGGGGGCTGCACCCCAAAACGGCGTCTTCCGTGTGAGACCTGAGGTCGTATGTGAGGTCAGCTACCTTGAGTTCACTGACAGCGGCAAGCTTCGCCAGCCCGTTTTCAAAAGACTGCGTGCCGACAAGAGTGTTCGCGATCTAGGGGATGAGCAACCATGACAGAGCGAGTCACTCTTCGAGTGGGTGGGCGTACGCTGCTGTTTTCCAACCCGGACAAGGTGCTCTGGGCTGACCTGCGGCTCCATAAGGCTGACCTGGCGAGGTACTTTGCCGCCGTCGCTCCTTTTATGCTACCGCACCTTCGAGGCAGGCCGCTGTCTCTCATCCGTTTCCCTGATGGCGTATCTGGAAAGAGCTTTTACCAGAAGAATCTTCCTGACTACGCTCCCTCGTGGATCAGGAGGTTTCCATTTCCAAGCGGTGAAGGCGTAATCGAATACATGCTGGCGGTGCATGCGGCAGACCTCGTGTGGCTCGCATCACAGGCGTGCGTTGAAGTACATGCATGGTTGGCCACGTGTGAAGACCCCCACCACCCTGACATAATCGCATTTGACCTTGATCCAGTGGAAGATGCTGGCTTCTCCGATTGCATAAAAGCGGGCGTGTTGCTTCGGAGGGTGCTTTCTGAACTTAGACTTAGAGCTTTTTGCAAGACCACGGGAGGTGAGGGACTGCACGTCTACTGCCCTGTACGTTTTTCAGTAACACACCGGGAGGCGGCGGAATTTGCGCGTCGGGTGGGGATTATACTGATGGAGACAGAACCGGGTTTTTTTACATTAGAAAGAGTACGGGCGAAGCGAAGAGGCAAGGTCTATGTAGATTACTTGCAGAACGGAATGGGCAGGACTATGCGTGCCCCTTACTCTCCCAGGGCGACTGCGGGCGCAACGGTGTCCACTCCGCTTCGGTGGAGTGAACTGGAACATACTAGCCCTGGTGAACACACCATTGCGACGGTGCCTGCCCGGCTGTCTAACATTGGTGATCCGTGGGGAGACCTGCATAGGCGCAGTGAATAGGCCTTTATAAGAAGGAAAAAATTACTTACAACACGAAAATGAGACATGCTCAGTGTGTGGAAAGGAAGGAATCATTTGTGAGAGTTCATTTTATCGGCATAGGTGGCATAAGCATGAGCGCAATGGCAGAGATCGCGCTGGCAGATGGCCACCAGGTGAGCGGTTCGGATGTGAAAGAATCAAAAATTGTTGATCGGTTAGTAAAAAAGGGCGTAAAGTTTCATCTTGGTCACCATGCGGATGCAGTGAAAGGTGCAGACCTGGTGATATATACTTCGGCGGTGCGGGGAGACAACCCTGAACTGCTGCGAGCTCGAGAGGAAGACATCCCTGTGCTAAGCAGAGCGGAGATGCTCGGGAGGCTCATGCAACGAGCACCGAAGTCAGTAGCAGTGGCAGGCAGTCATGGTAAGACGACTACTACGGCTATGATCACCGAAGTACTCTTGCATGCGGGGCTTGATCCCACAGCGCTTGTAGGCGGGGAACTTAGTTCCATAGGAGGTAACGTGAGGCTTGGCAGCTCAGAGTATTTCGTCACCGAAGCGTGTGAGTACACCGAGAATTTTCTGCACCTTAAGCCCCACGTCGGTATCATTTTGAACATAGATCTTGATCACGTGGACTACTTCAAGAGCATGGAGAGCATCATTCGTGCTTTTGAACGTTTTGCAACTGTGGTGGACCCGGAAGGGTGCCTGGTAGTAAATGCAGATGATAACGAGGCGCAACGGATAGGCGGCCGGCATCAGGGCAGGGTATTGACGTATGGAATCAACAAAGACGCTACGATCTACGCGGATAGGGTAGAGGTTGAATCGGGTTATCCTTTGTTTCACGCAACCGGATATGGCGAGGACTGGGGAGTGTTCCGCCTTGCCATACCGGGCAAGCACAACATCTACAACGCGCTTGCCACCATCGCCACAGCATCTTTTTTCGGTGTAGACTTGCAGAAGATACGTGAAGCGTTGGCAGGATTCCGCGGTACTGGGAGACGGTTTGAATACCGAGGAGAGAAAGATGGCGTGACCGTTGTGGATGATTATGCGCATCACCCTGCGGAAATCCGAGCCACACTGAAGGCGGCACGGGAGTTCTCTTATAGGCGCATCGTGTGTATATTTCAGCCCCACACGTACTCCCGTACCAAAGCGCTACTGCAGGATTTCGCCGCTGCATTCTCAGATGCGGACCTGGTTATATTTCTACCGATTTACGCCGCACGGGAGAAGGATCATGGAGAAGTCACGTCGTCTGATCTGGCAAAAAAAGCAGCAGAAATGGGCATTGAGGCGGTGTATGTGCAATCCTTTGCTGCTGCAGTCTCTGAACTGAAAGCACGCACCCGACCGGGTGACCTGGTGTTAACAATGGGAGCGGGAGATGTGTACCAGGTAGGGGATATGTTCTTGTGTAACGGAAAGCAGGAGAAAGGCCCTGCATGACCTTCGGCTCCGGCTGTGATTGACCTCTTGGGAACTCTTGACAACCTCTCGGCTGCCAAGAATCCCCGTATGGAAGCCAACCACAACCTTGCGCTCGACCCTTTGAGACCTCTGGGTGGCCTGTAAGAGTCTTTCGACCCTTACAGACTACCGCACAAAGCCTCAAAGGATCTTATCCCGACCATTACGAACCTCTTGTGAGCCCGAGATAATCCCTTCACGGGACTACCCCAAACCCGGTTGAAGCTCGTAATGATCTCCGTCGCCGGCAGACCTGCAGATCCATACCAGTAGCAAAGCCACCTGATTTGCACTGATCGAACCTGCACCTACCTTTGCTCGACCGCTTGAAGTATCCTATGGACACCCGAAGCGATCTTTGACCGGCCATACAGGACCTTTCAATGCGGTATTATCTCCTACAGCTCACAATACATACTGGGGGTTTTTGGTACGAAAACCTTTGCGTGGAACTAAAGTAACTGCCAGTGAGTTGCTGTTACATGCGAGTGTGTTGTCCACAATAACAGCATCAGGGAAGCAAGGAGCGGCCGGGGCAGCACACAAGGCAGCAAAAGATCTTGTTGCACCAGTGAAAGGGAATATTAGAACGATGGATAATGTAGTAAAGAAGCAGGTTCTTTGTTGTGATTACGAATCATTCGCCAGAATGCCCCTGACTTTAGTCGGGGGATGAATGGC
>DYEP01000098.1 GCA_020725675.1 Symbiobacterium sp.
CGCACTCCTCGCGCTGGCAAACGAGGTTTTGCTAAAAAGGAGGTCGGTCGAGGCGGCCCGAAAGCAGTTCGCGACCTCCGTGAAACCAGTCATCACGGTCGTAAGACGAGATGGAAGCGACCTACCTGAAGGCCGCGAGCTACCCACCCAATCAGAGCTGCTCGACATGGTGTACAGGCAGCGCGAGATCGTGTTCAAGGCATGGCCTGCCATCCCAAAGTCTCAAGGAGCGGGCGCTGCATCTCAAAAAGCGCTGGACATAAACACCGTGAGGGTCAACGTTAACGGGTTCCCCGTCTCGGACTGCCCCGATTTCGCCAGGCTTACCGTGGGGTTCGAAACTGACAGCACGGCCTCGCCGCTCCTCATCCGGCTTGCGTTCGGACCGGCATTCCGACCGGGGAGGTACGACATCTTCGTTGACGTAAGTGACATGTCACGGGTGAAGGCCGAGTACCTTTACTGGCCGGTAGATCTTAGAAGACAATGAGTGTTTCAGTTTCGTTCGGGTCAGGCGGTCGTCCTTAAGGTCAGCACTGTGATTCAAGCAAAGCTGCCCGCACCGTCTCTAACACAAAGCCGGCATCTTGAATTGCCTGCTCGGCGTCGTCCAGATCATACTCCTCCGTTGGAATGAAATCCTCAGCGCCGTAGAAGCTTAATTCCCGCTCCTTGCGTAGACGTTTCGAGATCTTTTTTATCTGCAAGATACTGACAGCAATCGGAGCCGGCAGCAGGTCCCGATTAGCTTCCAGAATCCTACCAACATCGTGGATCTTGGGCACCTCGACGCCGATGGCTCTCAGCACAGCTTTTAGCAACAACTCTACCACGCTCTGCGCATCCCGCACCACGTCAGAGTAGGCTCCACGATCCCGAAAAAAGTGCAGGGCTTCCATTCTAACCTCGGCCTTTTTCAGGTACGCCAGGGTCAACTGATCGGCTTTCACAACTCCACCCCTCCCAGAAACCGCTTCGTTTGCCACTCCCAGGTATTGCTACGCCTCACCCGGCGCGCACCTATTTCTCGTAGAAGCGTCTCCATGGTCGCGATGATGTGTGCCACCACGCCTTTGGGATCATGAACCACAACGTGGTGGGTAACGAGATCAAAATAAATGGGCTGTGCCTTGAGAGCTTCGGTCTCCGTCAAGATGTAGGGCGAGAGTTCACAGAGAATGTTTTCATCCTCATAGAGACGTTGCGCACGGTCCTCATGCTTGAGTTCGACGTCTTCAATAAACTCCACCAGCCGCTCCCGACGACCCGGCGCCTTCTGCAAGATAATTAGAAGATCAAGATCCGAGTTTTTACGGTTTTCCCCTCGCGCGTACGATCCGAAGATGGCTAGGCCGGACAGATTCTCGCCATAATGACTCAGGATTTCAATCAGGACTGCTGTAACATAGCTTTCGTGCAGAGGCGAGAAGGTCTTCAACCGAGACATGACTTGTGC
>DYEP01000099.1 GCA_020725675.1 Symbiobacterium sp.
ATATTTAGGGCACCAGATGAAGTGGTACTGTTGTGCCCGATCTTTTCCATCGTTTGCCGTTCATGGTTTTATTGTACAACATATCTAACAGCCTAAACCAGGATGCCCGCCTTTCATCCCACCCTTAAAAGGGTGGGCTTTCCCGGCGGGGATCGTAAAACCCAGGTCGGAGACTGCAGGTCTCCGCCCTCCCGGACGGCACGCACACTTACTGACTCAGGCCCAAGATTGCGCATACGCCTCTTGCGAACCCGCAGCCTTTCCAATGCAACATGGCGCTAGCTGCCATCACCACGTCCTCATTCGCGCAAGTTAACGGTCTTTTCGCCGACAGACCCGAAATAAACGTGGTATCTCACGGATACCACACTCCATTCGGCAACCTTTTGGCGATCCTGTTCATCGCCTCACACTGATCCCCCTTGCTGGGTGTACATCGCAGACAGACAATATCCTTGCTTCGGGGTGAAGTAAAAGGCTGTGAGTGTTGAATTGACCACCTGGATCTTCTCTGACACCTTTTCCTTCCGTAACCTTTCCTTAAACCGGTAGCTTTCACCTTCCATGAGGATGAAGTGTCCACTGTGGGTAAGCCGATCGAGTAGTGCCGCAGTCATTCGTTCACCCCCAAACACCTCCGTCCAGTGAGCGAAATTAGGGTTCGTGGTTGGTCAAGGTCTCTACGACGCACTTTCAGGCTGCGACATGGCAGCGTTACCAGCCCTACTCAGTGCCGGAACATTCTGGATGCCTGCCTTAAGTCGCAAAATGAGCCTTGCCTTGACGCGCAGCCCGGCGGCTTCTGGACCACATCGTATAGGACTCTGATGACACGGGCGAGGTTTAAGGATACAATGGCCGTGATGAGCCTGATGCTGCCTGGTCACAACCGGGCATTTTAGACCGAGAATCGGATTTGATCTCACAACGGCTAATCAAAACACTTGACAGTGTCCGGCGGAACAAATAGACTGAAAGTAGACTGAATGAGACCTCACTCATTATGGAGGGAAAGGAAACTTGGATAAAAAGGAGCAAATAAGAAGGGCAGCCGTGGAAGTATTCAGCAAAATGGGTTTTCACGGGGCGACGACAGACCGGATAGCAGAGCAAGCGGGCGTAGCAGTGGGCACCATCTACAACTACTTCCGGCACAAGGAGGATGTTCTTGCCTACATCTTCTCCACTGAGTACGAAAAGAGGATGAGCTATTTCCGGTCGCTTTTAGCTTCCGAGTTGCCCGCGCTCGAAAAACTCTCCCGCGGACTTAGTTTTCACTTCCAGGAAGTTCAGAAGGAACCCGCGACCATCCTCGTAATGCTCAGGGAGAAGGGGCCTTTGAGGTCGTGCCACAAAGTGGGGCAGGTCCCCGAGGGAGGCATGGAATGGTTCATACGCACCGTGCTTACCCGGGGATTGGAGCGGGAAGAGATCGCCCACTGCAACCCTGACGTGCTTGCGGTTGCGCTCACAGGAGCCCTCGAGGCGTGCATGGAGCGGTACCTGCAGGAGATGGAACAAGCAGGCGCTTCAGACGTTGCAGACGCCGCGTCCGGGGAACTGCACCGCATGATCACTGCTTACCTATCCCCAGGAAATGAAAGGGCGGAGAGCCGATGACAACTGCAATCATCTACTCAGCAGTACTGGTTTCGCTGGCATGGTCGTTTGCAAAAGACCGGACAAAGACCCGGCAGGCGCTGGCCACCTCGGCGAAATCACTCGTCAATCTGGCGCCCGGCGTGCTGATTGTGGCCGGGCTAGTGGGACTTGTGATAGGCCTGATCCCGGGCGAGGTCATATCCGCCCACATCGGACCTGGAACAGGGTTTGCCGGGACCGTCATCGCTGCATTTGCAGGCGCCGTGGCGCTGCTCCCCAGTCTCATCGCGTTTCCGCTCGCTGCCTCGCTGCTCCGGGCAGGGGCCAGCGTCGGAACAATAGCGGCATTCATCACCACTCTGACCATGGTGGGTTTCGTCACTACTCCGTTTGAGGCAAAACAGCTGGGCTTAAGATTCACACTATGGAGAAACGCGCTGAGCTTTTGTTTTGCGCTCATCATCGCACTGGTGATGGGGGTGATACTGTGAAAGAGCAAAAATCTGTCGTACGGCAGTTTATGCCCGCGGTACTAATGGCAGCCATATATATCGCGCTTTTGGCGTTCTCTCCGGTCGCGGGGAAGCAGGTGCTGTCAGTAAGCATGTCATACTTCAAGGAGATGGTGCTGATCGTTCCCGCCGTCGCCGTGCTGATGGGGTTGTTCGACGTGTGGGTGCCGAAGCATCTGATAGAAAAATACCTGGGCAGTGGTTCGGGTATAAAGGGGATCGTGCTCGCCATCGTATTCGGCACCGCTCCAACCGGCCCCCTGTACGTGGCGTTTCCGATCGCAGCCGGACTCATAAAGAAGGGGGCGCGGCTCTCCAACGTAGTTATCTTCCTCGGCACGTGGGCGGCGCTCAAGATTCCTCAGATAGCCGTGGAGATCAGATTCCTTGGCCTTGGCTTTTCCGTGGCCAGGTTCGCGCTCACGCTGGTAGCGGTGATTCTCACGGGGTTCATCCTGGAGCACGTCTTTGCATCAGCACCAGAAGTGAATAGAAGGAGAGATCCGAATGAAATTGTTTGAGACGAAGGAACTGGTTCAATTCTCAAGCGACGGGTATATCAGACAGGTTCTGGAGGATATGCCCGGGTATAAGACTATCCTCATATGTTTTCAGCCCGGGCAGCGGGTAAAACCGTGTGTCATGCAGAGCCACACACTCTTTTACGTGCTGGAAGGCACGTGAACCATTCGTGAGGAGGATGAAGAAGCAGCGCTTCGGCCCGGTACGGCCGTATCCGTACCGCCCGGGGCAAAGAGGCAGAGCATCGCCGGGAACTCCTCAGTGGTTCTCGGCATCCAGGAACACGTTGGACAAACAGACGGGGAGCGGGCTCTCCCCTTTTCCTGAAAAGCCCGCTCCTTGCTTCTCATCCGCATTTTGAGAACCCACACAGCACGCAGGTTATGCAACCGTTCTCGTGTCTTATGTGGCTGCCGCCGCACTCGGGGCATGCGCCTGTGTGAAAATCCACGAGCCCGTCTGCCGCGTGGCGCTGAAGGTCCGACGGTACTACCGCGCTGTTTCCGGCCGTTTTCCTGGCGTACTGCCCCAGCACGATCCCTATCGCGTCAGCGCAGCTCAGTACGGTCTCGCCGTTATCCCATGCAGGTGACAAGCACCTGATCCCCCTGAGTTCCTTTATGATAGGCTCCATGCCCACGCCTGACCGGAGCGCGAGGGAAATGAGTCGCGCAACCGCTTCTGACTGGGAGGCCGCACAACCACCCGATTTCCCCATGGAGGCAAACACCTCGCAAAGCCCTTCATCGTCCTCATTCACGGTTATGTATAGGTTCCCGCAGCCCGTACGCACGCGGTGAGTCCTGCCTACAGTGACCGGGGGTCTTGGCCTTGGAGCCAGTTCCTTCTTCTGCAAAGTCTCCGCTCCGGTATCTTTCTTCGGCTCTTCCTTCTTCACGTTCAACACTTGCGCCTCCCTGCTTCCGTCTCGATACAGCGTGACGCCCTTACAGCCCAGGTTGTATGCGAGAAGGTAGACGTTCTTCACATCCTCCAAAGTCGCTTCATTCCTCAGATTGACTGTGTTGTGACTTAAGAACCCTCCAGATACGAACGCATGGCCCTCGGGTACAGTGAAATCCCAGACGTGAGCACGGGACAGGGTGACCTCCTCTATCACGTCTTCAACCCACCTCACTCGACCAGCAACGGGCTGCCCTGAAGAAAACTTGAGTTCCCAGCCCTCTTCCTTCTGCCGCAGCTGCGCATATACCCCGAGGTTTAGGAGGATGACCTGTACCTCTTTGGCGAGGCGCCAGGAAAGGGTCAGCCAGCGGATGGTACCATCATCTTCCGAGGCCGTCTCCAGCAGCCCTTCGATAAACGCGGCTACCCCGGCCCTGTCAGCGCGCAGCACCTCCTTTGGCACTCCCCGCCTTGCTTCGTCACGCCATATGTCAAGCTCGATCAGCCTTTGGCCTCCTACCAGTTCCCACACCCCACCGTTCCTTACAAAGCCTTCCTTCTCCATAGGCGCGCGTCTCTTCGCAGTTACAACCAGCTTATCCCCAAAGAGCCTGCCCGAATGAACAAGTCGGGCCAAAATATATGCTCTGTCAGGGTCAAGTCGCTCCGGTCCAAACATGTTATGGCCGCATACCTGGTACACCCCGTCCCCCGCACGGAGCCCTCCAAGCGGGGCCCAGACCGGCTCGCCACCGGGTCCCGGCACCCTTATGCAATGCTCCGGCGTGCCTTCCAATTCGAATCCCGCTCTGGTCCTGATCCTCACGGTATCTGACATGCCCCCGTAATAAAGCTGAGTACCAGTGACCGGCCCGGACTCACCAAAGAGCGTTATGGGACAGTCTGCGAAAGTATCTGCACTCAGTTCCGCTTGAGCGAAACTCTCGATGGGCAGCATCCCCTTCTCCGAAAGCACCAGGGTATCGCCTGTTATGCATTTGGACACCGCGTTGTCCGTGAACGTCTGGAATGCAGCCTGCATTTCCACATGCCATCTGGGCTCGATCTCCATAGCCGTAACAAACGTGCGCCTGATCTTTTCTGGAATATGCGTGAGGTGAGAGATCGTTCCACCCCGGCTTATGATCTTCATGAGTTCCGGGCTGTATAGCCCTTCCTGCCTGAGCGTTTCCTCGAACACAGGATCTACTTCCACCATGGACTGCATGTCCAGTATGTTGGCCCTCTCGTAAGCGAGCGCAAACAAAGGCTCAATGCCGCTTGACGTTCCAGCGATGATGGAAATGGTGCCTGTGGGCGCTATAGTAGTCGTGGTCGCGTTCCTGATCCCATGCTTTTCGACCATTTTCCTGAGCCCTTCCCAGTCAAGCGTCTCTTGTGAAAATGAGGGAGATTTGCCGTCAGCATAAACGCTCTTTGAGAAGTTGGGGAAAGGCCCTCTCTCTCGCGCCAGCTCCACTGAGGCAAGCTTTGACTCATAAGCAATGAATTCCATAACCCGGCGGCCGAGGTCCACCGCATCACACGAGTCGTATGGGATACCAAGGCGGGCCAGCGCGTGCGCCCACCCCATTACCCCCAGGCCAATCTTCCTGTTGCCTTTCGTCATCTCCTCGATGGCAGGCAGCGGGTACCTATTGGCGTCGATTACGTTATCAAGAAAGCGCGTGGCGATGTGGGTGACAGCTTTCAGTCTGTCGTAGTCGAGCCATGCCTTTCCCCACTCACCCCTCACCATACGCGCGAGGTTGAGAGAACCAAGGTTACAGCTTTCGTATGGGAGGAGGGGTTGTTCGCCACATGGATTGGTGCTCTCGATCTCCCCAAGCAGTGGAGTGGGGTTATCACGGTTCAGCCTGTCAAGAAACACGATACCCGGTTCCCCATTACTCCAGGCGTTCTTTACAATTCTGTCGAATACCTCCCGCGCCCGTAGCGTTCCTGCAGGTTCGCCTGTTCGAGGGTTCACCAGCTCATATGTACTGTCATTCATGACCGCTTCCATAAACTTCTCAGTCAGACCCACTGAAAGGTTGAAATTTGTGATATCCTCTTCTGTCTTCTTGCAATCGATGAACTCTAAAATATCAGGATGGTCAACGCGCAGCACTCCCATGTTGGCGCCCCTTCGCGTGCCGCCCTGCTTTATCGCATCGGTCGCAGCGTTAAACACGCGTAAGAAGGAGATTGGTCCACTGGCAACTCCTCCTGTGGTTTTCACCTGGTCATTCTTGGGTCTCAACCTTGAAAAAGAAAAGCCCGTGCCTCCTCCGCTCTTTTGGATAATAGCCATGTTCTTAATGCTCTCGAAAATGGATTCCATTGAATCCTCAACCGGAAGCACGAAACATGCGGATAGCTGCTGAAGCTCTCTTCCCGCGTTCATCAGGGTGGGAGAGTTGGGTATGAACTCAAGCGCATCCATAATAGAAAAGAACAATTGCGTGATCTTTTCAACCTGCTCTTCATCCGCTCCGTAGGCACGTTCAGCAGACGCGATATTCCTTGCTACTCTCCAGAGCATATCCTCCGGAGACTCCAGGACCTTCCCACCTTCCTTCTTAAGATAGCGCTTCTTAAGCACTGTCAGGGCATTGGGAGTCAGTTCCATAAAAGCTTCGCCCTCCTTCCCTAGCTCGAACTCTTCAGGAGCTTTTGCAGTTCTGCCATGAACGTGTCAAGGTCGGTGAATTGGCGGTAGACCGAAGCGAATCTAACGTAGGCTACTTCATCCAGGGTCCTCAGGCGGCTGATGACTCGCTCTCCGATCTCTCTTGATGGTACCTCGCTCTTGCACGAGTTTCTAATCTCCGCCTCTACCTCCCCGGCAAGCTGCTCCAACGCCTCCAGAGGAATAGGCCGTTTCTCACAAGCCTTAATCAGGCCTGATAGGATCTTGTGCCTGTCAAACGCCTCTCTCCGGCCGTCTTTCTTGATGACAATGAGCAGGGTATCCTCCACCTTTTCATAAGTGGTAAAGCGCCTTCCGCAGGCTTCGCACTCGCGCCTTCGCCTGATCGCAGCCCCTTCTTCGGTTTTTCGGGACTCAAGCACTTTGCTGTCTCCACAACCGCAGTACGGACATCTCACCTCTATCACCCCGACAAAGACATTATATACCCCTAGATGTTGTGTGTCCAAGGGCACATTAGCACCAAATACGGCGTGTGGACGCAGGAACAGAAGCCCTGGGGTTGTAGTGACCAAGAAAGGTCAATTCCATCTAATACAAGTGGACCAAAAAACCCCCATATTTCGACCGCCTTAGTACACGCAATTCGACCGCCCCCTCAACCCGGATCTCATCGGTGTCCAAGTGGCACCAACAACAGAAAAAGCGCACACCGTCTTTTGCTGCGTCCGCCGCTGCCTTCTCGAACTCTGGATCCATTTGCCGATGGATGTCAAACCGGCTCGCTCCGGAGTGCTGGACCACGAACACCACAGCACATTCGTAGCCCTCACGCCTGGCTTCTCTAAGTCTCTCCATATGCCGTACGCCTCGCCTTGTCGGGGCGTCGGGGAATAATGCAAGTCCATTTTCTACCAAAGTCACACATTTCGTTTCTACAAAACAAGGTACGACACCATTCAGGAGTAAGTCAAACCTGCCGCCCATGTAGCCCGGCTCTGTACGCAGCACTCTGTACCCGGAAAAAGCCCCCAGCACCCCTGTTCGCACCGCTTCCAGGACCAGCGCAGGGGAGATGGAGGTGTCAATACACGCAAGGTGCCCGCCCGTCTGAACCAGTACGAGGTCAAGCTCGGTCTTTCCGAAGGGACGGTCTGCAAGACGCACGTAGCAGGTGTTTCCTGGTACTAACAGCTCGCGCAGCCTGCCCGAGTTCTTGATATGTGCTTTAAGCGTTGCGCCGTCCAGCTTTACCAATGCTGTAAACCGGTTAAGCCGTTCGATGAATGTACTTGTAATCAGTGGCTGAAGTTGCATGCGCAGTATCCTCCATGAAAGATAAGGGCACCCGTCTTCCGGGTGCCCGGCCGGTGTTCCTCCGGTAGATCCGCCTTACTTCATTCTCTTGCCGAAAACCCGTGTCTTCCGAGGGAGTCGCCAAGTCCCCAGTAGCTGTTCCTGTAGTAGCACAGAGGGCTCGCCTTGACCACATCTATCTTACCGTCAGGTCCGAGCACTTTGTCATCTACCCATACGTCCGTGACTTCTGCGATAAACAGGTGGTGTGAACCGAGGGGTACTTCCTGCTTAAGCCTGCACTCAAGGCTCACAGGGCACTCGGCTATCCTGGGTGCAGACACGGTCTTGCCGGCCACCGGCGTCAGATTCAACTTTTCGAACTTGTCGACGGCTCTGCCAGATACAACGCCGCAATAGTCCAGCGCAAACAGGTTATCCCGTTTCGGGAGATTTACCACAAATTCACCGTATTGCTTCACAAGCTCGAAGCTGAACCTCGAAGGTCTTAGCGCAACCGCCACAGTGGGGGGCTCAGAGCACACGGTACCCGTCCACGCCACAGTGGTGATGGTCCTCGGCCCTTCTATCCGCCCGCAGCTCACCATAACCACCGGTGAGGGAAATAGGGCTACCTGAGGTCCGACAGAAATCTTGTTGGGCATTAATCCTGACCTCCTCCTGCAACAGGTGCAAAGATAAGCACTTGGTCGCCGTCAGACAGTATGTGCTCCCGGGGCACTATCTGCCTTGACACCGACGTCATCCAGATTTCATCTGCCGGGATAGGAAGACTGTCAAGCACCTCCCCCACCGTCATTCCTTCCCGATAGTCTAACAAAACGTGTTCGCTGCCATCGGGGAGGTACCTTCCAAGCCCCCCGTATAGTACCACTGAAATGGCCAAGCCTTACCCACCCGCCTTCAAAGGTTACGTATAAATTCCGCGAGATCCCTCATAGTGCCGGTGTAGTCAGGAACGTAAAGGTTAGATGGGATAGCCCTATCCGTTACATAGTACGTGTTGACCCCCAAACATGAGGCCGCCAGGTCCTCGAACGCATCGTTTCCTACCATGAGGCATTCTTGTGCTTCTTTACCTATTTTATCGAGAATCTCACTGTAGTACTCAGCGTGGGGCTTGCACGCTTTCATATTCTCAAGGGAGGTGACGTACATTCTTGGGAGATCGCTCACGCCGGCCCATCTCAGCCTTTCCTCCATGGCGACTTCGGGGAGCACCGGGTTGGAGGCAATGACCACATCCATACCCCGGGACACAGCAGCAAGGTACGCCTCCCTCCCTCCCGGCAAAGGACATGAATCGCCTTTTAATGAGGGAAAATCCTCTTCGTAGAATTGGTAAAACGCCCTCTCAATCCGTTCATCCAAGCCTAGCTTCGTCAAGAAGTCGTCAAAGAACTTTTGCTTGTTTGTACGCTTGTCAATATGATGGATCATGTAAGCGGTAGAGGCGCCGAGCTGGTAGAGGAAGACAGATCTCGGGATGTACTGCTCCATTCGGCTGGCGAGCTGTTCAAGATATCGCTGTACAAACAGCTTGTCCAGATCAAGCAGTGTCCCGTCAAGGTCAAACAGCACGGTTGTAATCAAAAAATGGATCCCTCCGGACGACAAAACTAAAGACTATATTTTCTTTTCTTCGCCCGGACTTGCAATCCCTCCACCTTCACGGTACCGCTTATATTAAATGTTCCCAAAGCAGGCGCTACTCACAGAAACGCCTGTGTAACGCACGCACGGCATCCTCTACACGATCGCGGGAAATAATGCAGGAGATGCGGATACCCGAAGTCGATATCATGTCGATGTTAATGCCGGCTTCCGCAAGCGCGCTGAACACCGCAGCAGTGACTGAAACGTCCTGAGATATCCCCGCGCCAATCACAGACACTTTGGCAACATTGTCTTCCACATGCACCCCCTGAGCACCTATATCCCGCGCTGTACTCTCCAGCACTTCCCTTGCCGCCTCCGCGTCCTCCCTTGCTACGCAAAATGCGATGTCATTCACCGCTTCTCTTTTCATTGCCTGTATGATCATGTCAATTTTGACATTTCTCTTCGCAAGGTCCCCAAAGATCCTGGCAGCCATCCCCGGTACATCGGGTACACCCTCTACCACCATCTTGACCTCGTCGGCGCTTGATGTTACTCCACGGATGATCACGTCCTCCATCACGTTTCCACCCTCCTGGATTGTAGTTCCCGGGCTGTCGCTAAAACTGCTTCTTACCACAAGCTTCACCCCGTACTTCCTTGCGAACTCAACAGACCGAAGCTGTAGCACCTTGGCTCCCATGCTTGCCATCTCAGACATCTCGTCGTGCGACAGTATGTCCACCTTCCTCGCGGAAGGAACTACCCGTGGATCGGCGGTATATACACCGTCCACATCCGTATATATCTCACAGAGGTCAGCCCCGAGCGCTGCCGCCAGCGCTACTGCGGTGGTATCGGAGCCTCCGCGGCCAAGCGTGGTGATATCTCCCGTCCCGGTCACCCCCTGAAATCCGGCGACGATCACAATGGCGCCCTCTTCCAACGTCTTTCTTATCCTACAGGTGTGGATGTGCTTGATCTTCGCCTTGGTATGCACGTCATCTGTCAGGATCCCTACCTGTGCTCCGTTTAGGGACACGGCTTTCTTGCCCATCGCCTCAATGGCCATAGATAGCAGCGCGATAGACACCTGTTCGCCAGTGGATAAGAGCATGTCCATCTCTCTCCTGCCAGGGTCTGGTGAGACTGCCTTTGCCAGCTGTATGAGGCAGTCTGTTGTTTTGCCCATGGCGGAGACTACCACTACCACATCGTTACCCTGGTCTGCAGTGTGGATGATACGTCTGGCGACATTCCTTATCCTGTCAGGATCTGCTACGGAGCTGCCACCAAACTTCTGGACGATCAGCGGGCGTCGTTGGTCGGGCAGTACAGTGGCGCCGTAGCTGTCGGGCCGAATGTCCATGACCTCGTAGTGGATGGGTAACGCCCTTGTGCACAGAGAGAGAGCTCGCTTGACAGCCTCTTTACGGTCTGATGTAAACACGAGGATTGACGGCCCCGCTCCCGATATGGCCACGCCGTGAGCCCCAGCTGCCAACGCAGCTTCCCTGATTTCTTCAAAGCCAGGGATGAGACAGGTCCGGTACGGCTGGTGCACCCTGTCCTCCATGCCAGCTCTTAACTCATCAAGGCGGTGCCCGTCAATGGCGGATACGAACAGCGCCACCCGCCCCAAGTTGAACGTGACGTCCTGAAGCGGCAGGCTCGCAGGAAGCACAGCCCTGGCGCTCTTGGTCTCGAGGGTAAAATCTGGTATCAGCAAGAGTACCTCGATCTCTCTGGGCATCTCGATACGCCTGCACTTCACTCCCTCATCCACACGATAGGAGATGCACAGACCTCCGTAAAGCGCAGCCGCCACGTTGTCCGGATGCCCCTCAATTTCCGCTGCAATACACAGCAGTTCTTCCTGGCTGAACCTGTCTGACAGCATTCTGTTAGCAGCGATAAGCCCTGCACATATGGCAGCAGCACTGCTGCCCAACCCGCGAGCGAGGGGAATGCGGTTCTCTTGCCTGATGCGAACCGCGGGCACCGGCGCGCCAGCCCTGCGGTACAGCTCAGAAAACGCTCTGAAGACGAGGTTTCTCTCATCTTTTGGTATTTGTTCTGCGCCAGATCCTGACACTTCCACGTGCAGCGGAACACTATGCTCCGCCGTCTCGACTGTTACGAAGTTATAAAGTCCAAGACTCATTCCCAGGCAATCAAACCCGGGACCCAGGTTAGCGGACGTAGCCGGTACTTTCACCGTGACCTTCACTCAGATTACCTCCCAACACCCAGCATCTTCCGTATCTCCTCGATGTCCGCTGATACGCGGTACGTCTCAAAAGGCAGGGATAGCACGGTATCAGTATCTTTGAGCCCATGACCCGTGAGTACGCATACCACGTCAGAACCCTTAGGGAAAAACCCCATGCGGGCAAGCTTTAAGAAACCGGCTACCGAAGCGCATGAAGCAGGTTCGGCAAACACACCCTCCTTTGATGCCAAGAGCCGTTGGGCTGACAGAATTTCCTCATCGGTGACTGTGAAAAAGCCTCCCCCCGACTCGTCTTTCGCCGCCACTGCCCCCTGCCAGCTGGCGGGGTTACCGATCCGGATGGCCGTTGCGCGGGTCTCAGGTCTCTCCACCGGCTTCCCAATGATCAAAGGTGCAGCACCCGCAGCCTGGATCCCGATAATTTTCGGAAGCCTGGTAGAATGTCCGGCCTGGCGGTACTCTTTGTATCCCATCCAGTAAGCGGTAATGTTGCCCGCGTTACCTACAGGCAATATGTGGAATGAAGGAGCGTCTCCCAGCACATCAACGATTTCAAAGGCCGCGGTTTTCTGGCCCTGAAGCCTGTACGGGTTCACCGAGTTTACTAGTGCCATACCCATCTCCCTGGCCAGCTCTACGACCAGCTTTAGCGCCTGATCAAAATTCCCCGCCAACTGCAACACACGTGCGCCGTGCACTACGGCCTGGGCCAGTTTACCCCCTGCAATCTTTCCGTCCGGCACCACCACGACACACTGCATACCAGCCCTTGCCGCGTACGCGGCGGCTGAAGCTGATGTGTTGCCTGTCGAGGCGCAGATGATGGTGTCGCTTCCCTCTTCTTTCGCTTTGGCCACGGCCACGACCATACCCCTGTCTTTGAAAGAACCTGTAGGGTTCTGCCCCTCGAACTTCAGGTATAGATTGATGTCGCCGGAAATGACAGACGCTGGTATGAGGGGAGTGTTGCCTTCAAGCAGTGTCAGGCCAGGCGTTCTGTCAGTTACGGGCAGATACTGCCGGTACCTGTCTAGCACACCGTTATAACTCAAGGTCCTACACCTCCGTTCGCTCCTGAAAACGAAATACTCCCGTCCACAGGGACGGGAGATGACCGCGGTTCCACCCAGCTTGGCTTTTTTGCCCTGCTCTTAGCCTTTAACGGTGCTGTCACCGGCTACCCCTACTGCACTTCAGGGCGCACCTCCGAGGCGGTCTTCCATCCGAGTACCGGTCCTCTTCTCACCACCCGAGGTTCTCTGTAGCCGGTAGACCTTCAGATGTACTCTTCCTCTTCATAGGAGATAGACACATTGTACAGGATTCCTGCCTCGAGCGTCAAGAGATCTTACGGCATTGCCCGTACCTCAGCCTGGAGGAAATGGCACAAAAAAGGGAGCCCCAGGCTGATCCCCTGGGCGCTGCCCCTCTTAACGAACTGGTATGCTACTTAATACTTACCGTATTGTTCCACGGCGTTGATTAATGCTCTAATGTTCTCCAAAGGAGTGTTCTTAGGAATTGATCCCACGTCATTTGCCAGGATAAAGCCACCTCCGGGTTTGACTTCCTCCAATAGTTCCTTCACGTACTGGTCGATCTTCTCCGGCGTACTGCTGACCAACATGCTCACTGGAGCTCCACCGGCTACACAAGTATGCCCCTTCAGAATTCTCTTGGCTTTTCTGACGTCGGTCTTTTCGAAGTAGGCTATGCCCCAGCCAGCCGGAAGCTCCAGGATGGTTTCCAGGTGGGCGTCGTGATGTCCGTGAACCTCCCCTGGCTGAAGCCAGAGGCTTCCGGGTTAATTCCCGGAACTTCGCG
>DYEP01000011.1 GCA_020725675.1 Symbiobacterium sp.
CCAACAAGTGGGGCCTACGGCCCGAGCACTTCGGCGCTCGCGTACCCGGGGCAGGCGCGAAGTTCCGGGAATTAACCCGGAAGCCTCTGGCTTCAGCCAGGGGAGGTTCACTCGATTGTTGAGGAATTAGGGGAGAAAGAAGCGTCCCGCGCAGCGTGGGACGCACCCATTGATGAAGTGCTGGAGTGGCTTGAGTGATGATATCGCCCCGGGGAAGAATAACCCCGGGGTGATGCATGTTGAAGGTACTGTTTATCGTGGTGAACAGCAGCGAGCGGCTTGACGAAGTGATCGAGGCGCTACACGCTTCAGGAGTTGTAGGGATGACTGTGGTGGAGAGCGCAGGGGTTGGGAGGGGAGGCCACAGCGGCGCAGGGCCGGTGCTGGTGGGGCTCAGGCGGCTGATGGGAAGGAACAGGTCCCATAACACCACCCTCATTGCTTTGGCAGAGGACGGGGTCATAAGCCGTGCCATGGCGGCGGTGGCGGAAGTGATGGAACACTTTGAAAAGCCTGGCACAGGCCTTCTGTTTACTGTAACCGTGGATGAAGTGATAGGAGGGGCGTTCGGGGGTGAAGCCCGGTGAGTCTTGTGCTGGTTGGTGCTATACTCTTTGCGGGGCTGGCCGGATCTGTACCCCTAAGAAGGCTCGGGCTGCCCTCGGTCACGGGCTACTTGCTGATAGGACTTTTGGCAGGACCCTCGTGGCTTGGAGCGCTATCCGAGCAGACGCTTGTGTTGCTCCGGCCGCTTACCATGTTTGCGCTGGGGTTTGTTGCGTTTGCTGTGGGGAGCGAGTTCGAAGTGGTACTACTCAGGAAGAATACGAGGGTGCTCGCGCTGGCGCTGTTTCAAGGGTTGGTAACCGCTTCAATAGTGGTGGCCGGCCTTTCGCTGGCTGGGGTCGTGTTGCCTGTTGCACTTATACTGGGCGCGTTGGCCATCGCGGCGTCCCCTGCCACCATATTCGCTATCGCCAGGGAATACCACGCTCACGGACCGTTTGTCGACAAGCTGTTGGTGCTGGTGGGCATCGGTGATGTGGTAGCAATATTGTTTTTTGGTTTTATCCTGTCTTTGTCAAGATCCCTCTTTCGGGGTACCGCAGCGGGGTTTTCCATTTTCATCCCTCCCCTTGTCGAGGTATTTTGGTCGATTGCCCTCGGCGTGTTCGTCGGGACTGCGCTAGTACTTTTGACTTCTGACATGAGAGACAGGGGAGAACTAATTACAGCGAATCTTGCTTCCATTTCTCTCACGGTCGGACTCTCTTTGGCGCTTGATCTGTCGCCGCTACTATCCGCGATGGCCCTGGGGATGGTAATGTCCAACTGGCCTGGAGCCAGAAAGCGGGTCCCTCGTGACATGGAAGAGATGGCGCAGGCGTTTCTGGTCGCCTTCTTTGTGCTGGCTGGCGCGGAACTCGACGTACACATACTACCGCGGGTGGGGCTTGCTGGCTTTGTTTACATCCTGTCCAGGGCGCTGGGCAAGGTCACTGGCGCATACCTGGGCGGCAGACTGCTTCAACTGCCTCCCTCGGTAAGCCAGAACATGGGGCTTGGGCTGTTCCCGCAGGCCGGTGTGGGCGTTGGGCTCGCGCTTACGGTACAGCAGAAGTTTCCAGAGGCGGGAGCCGTCATTACCACCTTGCTCTTAGCATCGGTGCTGTTTTACGAGTTCGTCGGACCGGTTGCAGCCAGAGCGGCCGTTGAGCGCGCAGGTGAGATTCACCCGCATCCTGAACCGCAGCGCCCCTGAACCATCCCTACCGAAAGTGAGGCCACACATAAAGGAAAAATAGGTTGAGGTTAGAATATACAATAGTGGATATGCCGTACCTCGCGGATGAGGCAATGAGAAACCAAAGGAGGTAGCTGACGATGACAAGTACCCGCCAGATCATTGAACTTACAGAGAAATATGGTGCGCGCAACTACAATCCCCTGCCCATCGTGATCTCCAAGGCAGAGGGGGTTTGGGTAGAGGATCCCGAGGGCCGGAGATACATGGACATGCTGAGCGCATACTCCGCTTTGAACCAGGGACACAGGCACCCACGGATTATCTCAGCTCTTAAGGAGCAGGCAGACAGGGTTACCGTGACATCGCGTGCGTTTCACAACGACAGGCTTGGCCTGTTCTATGCGAAAGTCGCGGAGGTGACGGGAAAGGAGAAGGTGCTCCCAATGAACACCGGCGCCGAGGCGGTGGAGACGGCCATCAAGGCTGTCAGGCGCTGGGCCTACAGGACGAAGAAAGTGCCCGAGGACAGGGCGGAAATCATCACCTGCGAGGGTAATTTCCACGGCCGTACGGTGACCATTGTCTCCTTCTCATCTGAAGAAGCCTACAGAAGAGGATATGGACCGTTCACCCCGGGATTCCGCATTATACCCTATGGCGACATAGAGGCATTACGACAGGCCATAAACGAGAACACCGCGGCGTTCCTGGTGGAACCCATTCAGGGCGAAGCTGGCATCAGGATACCGCCCGAGGGCTACCTCAGGGAGGCATACGAGCTGTGCAAACAGAATAACGTGCTGTTTGTCGCTGATGAGATACAGACAGGGTTTGGACGCACGGGCAAGATGTTCGCCTGCGACTGGGAAGGCGTCAAACCTGACGTCTATGTCATGGGTAAAGCGCTGGGCGGAGGGGTGTATCCTGTATCCGCAGTGGCAGCCAATGACGATATTCTCGGCGTGTTTGAACCCGGTTCCCACGGCTCTACTTTCGGCGGCAACCCCCTGGCTGCAGCGGTGGGCGTGGCGGCGATCGAGGTGATCATTGAGGAGAACCTGGTGGAGAGGTCCCTCAAGATGGGTCAGCTGTTCAAAGAGAGGCTGTTGGCTATAAAGAACCCGCACATCAGGGAGATACGCGGCAGGGGTCTGTTCCTCGGTGTGGAGCTGGATACGGATGCGCGTCCGTATTGCGAAAGACTCATGGAGGCGGGAGTGCTCGCCAAGGAGACCCACTACAACATCATCCGGTTTGCTCCGCCGCTTATCATCTCCGAAGAGGAAATGGACTGGGCAACAGAGAGGATAGTCCGGGTACTCGGGGCATAGGTACGGGGGCGCCGTAAGTGACCGGCGCCCGTTTCACTCTTTGCGGAAAGAAAAGATGGGGGAGGATGAAAGGTGAAACACTATGCACTGGATGTAACGTGGGTAGGAAACAGGAACTTCCACGCCACCGTTGACGGCGGGCCGCCGACGTTGGTAGGTAAGGACAAGCCGTTGCCCACTCACTTGCTGCTTGAAGCCCTGGCCGCCTGCGGCGCTATTACGCTGCTTGACATATTGGACAAGATGAAGATCCCCGTGACAGCACTTAAGGTGGAGGTTGAGGCTACTCGCCCTGACGAAGCGACAGCGCGATTTAGCAAGATCCATCTTGAGTACGTACTGTCCGGCGGTCCGTTTGCACCCGAGGCCCTGGAAAGAGCGATACAACTTGCGCATAAGTATTGTACGGTCAGGCACTCGTTGCATCCTGAAATTCTGGTGACATCGTCCTACAGACTCGAGCGACAGTCGTGAATGAAGAATGTGAAATTCAGAACATACGCTATTCTTTGACTTATTATTGTAACAATGTTATAATCATTATAACAGTGGGCCTCACAAAGGCGAAAAACCGGATAAAGCGGGGAAAAGCTCTTGGAGGTAACAGGGAGAAAGGACCGCTACACCAACTTCACAAAGAAGGAAAGCCGGAATGGACAGCCGGCTTTTTCTATTGATAGGAGACAGAAATTTCACAAAAAGGTTGATACCAGATGCCAATGAACTACATGGCAGCGCTCCAACTCGCCAGGGCAAGGATGCAGGCGCTTGATCCTGCAGAAAGCGCCAGGCTCGCGGGTGCCAGATTTGACGGTGAGCACATTCATCTCACATACATTGGCCGGGAATTTTCGGTGAATTCCAAAGAGGGCCTGGTATATCTATGCGGGGAGCGATTTGAA
>DYEP01000100.1 GCA_020725675.1 Symbiobacterium sp.
CAAAGCTGGGGAAGGCAGGGTCTGCAGGCAATAGTGTCGGCCCTTGGGAAACACTTCGAGGGAACGCTCAGGCCGTATGTGGAGCAAGTTGCAAAACTACGGGATCAGGTCGAAGCAATAACCGACAGGATCCAGATATCCGCAGAGGTAGCAGAGCGCGTCGTAAAGAGGGTCTACGAACCAAAACAAGGAGGCCTACCAGCCCGGAGAATGGGACTAGGACAATCATCCGGTTTGCACAAATTCTTCACCCGGCTGAGTCAACCAACGATTGAACTGAGCTAAAAACGAGTTACCAAACTAACGGAGATGGCCATTCGGTAGAAGACCCACATGTACTTGACAGTTACCGTTCACCCCGATGTAGTTGACACTCAAGGGGCCCTCTGATAGTATCATATTAATTAAATATTGCTAAAAGCGATGAACGGGAAGAGTAAGCATATTGTCAGGCAGCGCAGCGAGCCGGTGATAGTGAGAGATCGGCCTGTACGGGTATGCTGAATGGGCCCGGGAGCTGCAAACCGAAGGAGAGAAATACTCACTCCGGTAGGCTTTGACGGAGACTCCCACCGTCAAAAGGGAGAGGGTATCGGCGGTTACCTAAATGGGTATCAGCCCGTACCTGTAAGAGTGAGATTATGCTCTGTCCCGAATTAAGAGCGATCTAACCAGGGTGGCACCACGGAAGAAACCTTTCGTCCTATGGGCGGAAGGTTATTTATTTCTCGAAACAATCATTATTCACAGGGGCAGTGTGGAATCTAAGCTGGGTGGTACCACGGGAAAAGCTTCTCGTCCCTCGGAGGGCGGGAAGTTTTTTACATTCTGTAGCCAAGGGGGTATAAAGATTGTACTATCCGAGCAAAGGCGATTTCGTGTCTGCGGCAGAGGAAGGGAAAATGGCTTCGGTCTATCGCGATGTTCTTGGTGACATGGAAACGCCCATCTCTGTTTATTGCAGATTTTGCCAGGAGCCATACAGTTACCTTCTAGAAAGTGTGGAGGGGAACCTTGCGGTAGCCAGATACTCATTTATTGGCAGGGAGCCCATCGTCATCTTCAAGAGCAGAGGTGAAGTCATTGAGCTGATAGAGAGGGGTGTAACCCAACAGCTCCGGGGTAACCCTATTATTCTGATGCGCCAGATTCTCCAGGGGTACAGACCGTCGGTAATGCCCGATACTTTACACTCTTACGCAAAGGCAGTAGGGTACCTATCCTATGACATAGTTCGGTTCATTGAACGGTTACCTGATAAAGCAGTAGACGACCTAGGATTGCCTGAGAGCGTCTTTGTTGTAGCAGGTACGGTTATCGTATTCGACCATCTGAAGAACGTGATGAGGATCGTGTCCAACGTACGTATCGGGAAAAACCCCGGGGAGGACTATGATACTGCCACTGCTCGAATCGAGCAGATCATAGAAGCCTTGCGCAAAAAGCCCATCCTACAAAAACGCGAACTCAGGAGAAAGACAGCGGCTGTTGTCAGCAACATGACACGGGAGAGTTTCATGGAAGCGGTAAGAAGAGCCAAAGCCCATATAGAGGCAGGGGACATCTTCCAGGTTGTACTCTCCCAAAGACTTCAGACATCCATCTATGCGGAACCATTTGAAGTATACCGCGCGCTACGAATGCTCAACCCTTCCCCGTATATGTTTTACCTCAACTACGGCTGTCCGAGACTTATCGGGGCATCACCGGAGTTGTTGGTCAAGCTGCAGAAAGACCTGGTGCAGACCAGACCCATTGCGGGAACCCGGCCACGCGGGAAAACTGCTGCAGAAGACCAGCAGCTCTTGGAAGAGCTCAAGCAAGATGAAAAGGAGCGGGCGGAGCACGTGATGCTGGTGGACCTGGGCAGGAACGATCTTGGGAAAGTATGTAGGTATGGCAGTATCGTGGTAGATGATTTCATGTCAGTGGAAACGTATTCTCACGTCATGCACCTTGTTTCCAACGTGAGCGGCAAGATCCAGGAAGACTGTGACGCTTTTGACGCTCTCATTGCGTGTTTTCCAGCAGGAACGGTTTCTGGCGCTCCTAAAGTGCGGGCCATGGAAATCATCGAAGAGCTGGAACCGAACAGAAGAGGACCTTACGCGGGTGCTGTGGGGTACTTTGACCTCGAGGGAAACATGGACACCTGCATTACGATTCGTACCATTGTAGTTGTGAATGGTAAGGCTTATGTCCAGGCGGGAGCGGGCATTGTGGCCGATTCGGAACCGGAAAGGGAATATGAGGAGACCCTTCACAAGGCCCGGGCTCTGATCAGGGCTCTGGAAATAGCTGAGGGGGGATTACCGTGATCCTGGTTATCGATAACTATGACTCTTTCACATATAACCTGGTCCAGTATCTGGGTGAGCTTGGCAGCAAGGTCCGGGTGCTACGCAAC
>DYEP01000101.1 GCA_020725675.1 Symbiobacterium sp.
CACCGGCTAAACGGGGTCACCTACTCAGCAAAACCAGTTCCTTCAAGTCATGCCAGGTGGAACAAAATAAGTCTTGCTTGTAAAGGGCCAAACCGTTATATACGGGAATCTTTCCGACCAGCCGCTTGAAGAGCTGCCTTACCTTTCGGGTCATCCCTTTTCCTTCCCCACGCAAGAATTCGCCTTTCGGTTCAGCCTTTCTTCAATGGCTTGGATTTCTTGTTTTGCCTCTTGTAATGCGTTCGTTAAAACCTATAGCCCGGCGGGCTTTTAAGTGACGCCCTGTATACTCATATCCGAAACGGGCCAGTCGGTCGGGATACTCGATAATGAGCTTTTTGTATTTTCCCCCTCGGCCAGTTTGATGGCATTGGTCAATCCCCGGCGTTACTGGTTTAAACCGCGCGCCACGTCCAAATGGCGCAACCGCTCCATCTGCCGCTTCAGGTTGCCAGCGTCAGCCTGCTTTTTGGTGGACATCCGAGCGTACAACTCGACTCCCTTGCTTGTTGAGTCATCTATAGAATAACGGCGCTGACCTCCCGGTAAACGGACGGGCTTGATTAAGCCCTACTTTTACCAGTTCGCAGCCTGTTAGGATGGACTCCCAACTCTACTCTAACTTGTCACAAGCACCGCTCCAAGCGGGACGTTGGCCATTTCGTCCGAGCCTGCCTGGACAAAGAACGAAAGGATCTGCCCAACAATCCGCAAAGCCCGCATACATCATCGGAATTCGGTCTTTACTGATACTTGCCGTACCATGCCCAAAAAAGTTGCGCTAGCCTGTACCGCACATCTGGATGCTCTGCCCACCGCCATATCCGCGATCTCGCCGGCCCAAGCGATCACGGGATCCGGCTGTCGTTCTCGCTCATCGCTATCACTCAAGGATCTTTCGTTCCATGAGCACCGGATCAGGAAAGATAGGGTGCGGCGTGTGCATGAACCCAGGTAGCTCTTTCACACGAGAAAACCCCAGCCTGGCATAGAGCGGGGCCGACAGGCTACTGGCCACCAGAACAACGCGTCTTATGCCGTCGTCTTCCGCCCTGTCAAGGATATGTCTCATCAACGACGTCCCAATGCCTTGGCCCCTCTCGCGAGGCAGCACGTTCAGCGATGCCACATACAGGGCGGCGCCATCGGGTCTGCCCACCTTCCTGACATCCGTATCGCCGTACTCCTCAGGCGCGAAGTCAAGGTCCACCCGGAAAGAGTTCACAAACCCGATCATCCGTCCCTCGCGCACTGCTCCCCACGTACCTGCAGGGTAGTACCGCATCCGCTCCAGCATAGTCTCTTTGGAGGCGGAAAGTTCGAAAAACACTTCTCTTTCGACATACATGAGAGCGTCCAAGTCATCAGGTGTTACCCTTATAATCTCGAATTGCTGCGGCATCTACTTCACTCCTTAGAGGACGGGTACCGATTCCCCGCACGAGGTATCAGCTAGTCGCGCTGTCTATTACATCCTAGTGACCTCCTCCCACCCCTAAGGGGTGGGCTTCCTCTTTCACTGAGGGAAGCTTACGCGGATGTGGGGATTGCTCCCCAGTATCCGCGCAGCGGCCTCCCACTCCAGAGGCTTCAGTTCGGGCCGGTCCGGCCCTACGGCCTGTTCGGGGCACAG
>DYEP01000102.1 GCA_020725675.1 Symbiobacterium sp.
GAGCCTGCAATTGCGCCAGGTCACCGTGCCATGCAGCCTGCAAGGCTTGCACAATCAGGCGACCCGGCTGACCCAAAAAGATTGAAAAACGGGGTGACATCTATCTCGCAAGACAACATACCTGGGTGAAAGGAGTACTCTGCCCCAGCGGAAACCCCTACCGTCTTTGAGAGATCCCGGGCTGATTGAGAAGCCGCATTCCTGAATTACGTGCACCCGGATACTAGAATTGGTTTTACACGAGATCGCCACTCCAGTGAGAATACTGGGGAAAGGCCCACGCCGATGAATAGACCCATGGCCAACTCCTACCGGGTAGCCCAAGGTGTAATGAGTTTCACACCTCGTTACCGTAGCATCCGTCTTCGCCAACCGCTCGATAGAGAAGACGGGGGCTGGCGCCCACGTCCTATTGGATTGGCTCGTAGCCATGTATGCACCAAGTATACGCAACGATACACTGAGGCGTACACCGCAGGCGCCAAACAGAGCTCTGGGTCTGGAGGCGTGAAGGCAAGCACATCTGCTGCGAAAAGACAAATGAGGAAGGCTTCCTGAAGACGATTGTTTTAGTGAATCCCGAGAGAGCATCGCCCACGCGACAGTGTCAAATGAGGAACTCAAAATAGTTCCCTTCTCATGAGACACATTGAACTAGCCCGTTCAGAGATGCATGGCGAACAATTAACACACTGTCCAAGAAGCCCCGCCAGGAATGCAGTTGGTTAGTAGCCAAGAGACAATGGTATTTTGGCGACACCAATGTGGCACCATGCTAGGACAGTCTACGCCACATTTTCCTCGCAAACCTTTTCCCTTATACCCCTATACAACCCCAAATACACAGACGCCGAGTACCCCCATGAGAAGTCCCGGGCCATGGCACTCTTGATTAGGCGGTCCCAGTTGGGTTTGCGGAACTCGGTGAGAGCCCTGGTGATTGTGCTGAGCAAGTGGCTGGAGCTGTAGTCTGTGAATACAAAGCCTGTGGTGTTGTCCTCAACGGTATCTGCCAGTCCTCCTGTCTTTCTAACGATGGGGATGGTGCCGTACCTCATAGAAATCAGCTGCCCGAGGCCGCAGGGTTCGAATCTTGAGGGCATGAGGAACATGTCAGAACCGGCATAGATCTTCTGTGCCAGCACAGCGTCAAACATGATGCGGACGCCGGCCTTATGTGGGTACTCAGCCCCGATATTGCGGAACAGCGCCTCATACCGCGGATCTCCAGTACCAAGCACTACGAACTGGAGGTCCTCTTTCATGAGGTCGTGGATGATATTGCCTATGAGGTCAAGCCCCTTTTGGTCGACGAGCCTGGAGACCAGCCCGATAATGGGTACGTCTTTGCTTGGAAGCCCCATGATTTCCTGAAGGTCTTTTTTGCATATGGCTTTGCCAGACAGGTCCTCGGCCGAGTAATTGGCTGCGATCCTCGGATCTGTTGCGGGGTTAAACTCCTCGTAATCAATACCGTTTATAATCCCGTGCAAGTCTCTTGAGCGCTTCCTCAGTACCCCATCGAGCCTCTCGCCGTACTCAGCTGTCTGGATCTCTTTGGCATAGGTGTTGGAGACTGTGCTCAGCTGGTCTGCGAACATGAGCCCTGCCTTCATAAAGTTCAACTTTCCATAGAACTCCAGGGCCTCAGGGTGAAAGTACTCATCGCCGAGGTCAAGCGGCCGGAGGATGTCCTTTGGGAAAAGCCCCTGGTATTGAAGGTTATGAATGGTGTAAAGCGTGCCGATCCCCTTGTAGAAGTCATCCTGTGTGGCGTAGCGCTCCTTTAAGATGACAGGGATCATTCCAGTCTGCCAGTCGTTACAGTGTATCACGTCGGGTGAGAACTCGATCAGAGGGAGCATCTCCAGCACGGCTTTGGAGAAGAACGCGAATCGCTCCGCATCATCATCGCCGGCATAGATGTAGTCCCTGTAAAAATACCTGTAGTTGTCGATGAAATACACGGGGATGTCGCCTTCCGGGCCCTTGATATTTTTGTGCCTGAGTATGGCGGTTTCAAGGTGATTGCCCATAAAGACGGGAAAATCAGTCACGTAGGTCGAACCTTCGATCTTCTTGTACCTCGGTATGACCACCCGCACGTCCACCCCAAGGGTGGACAGCGCCTTGGGCAGCGAGCCCACCACGTCCGCAAGCCCTCCCACCTTCGCAAAGGGCGCCATCTCTGACGCGACTATGAGTACCTTCAATGAACACCTCTCCCTTCAAGGCTTCTGCCCAGTGCCTCCGCTGCTATCTCAGGAGGCGTAGGATTGATAAAGTAGCTTGTGCCCAGCTCAAACCCTGCGATAGTGGTCAGCCGCGGGGTGATCTCGATGTGCCAGTGGTAGTGTTCCTTTGACTCTTCATCTTTCGGCGGAGACGTATGGAGTACCAGGTTGTAGGGGGCATCGCCGATGGTGCGCTCAAGACTGCTCAGCGTTTCCCGTATGGCTTCGGCTAACCCTGTGACTTGCTCCTCTGTAATGTCCCCGAAGTCATTTGCGTGCTGCTTTGGGACGATCCAGGTTTCAAACGGGAAGATGGACGCGTAAGGACAGAACGAAATGAACTGATCTGAATCAAACACCACCCGGATTGATGCGTCCACCTCTGACCTTACCATGTCACAATACACGCACCGTCCCTGTGCGGCGTGATGTTTCTTTGAACCCTGAAGCTCTTCGGTCACCGCCTTGGGAACCAAAGGGGTGGCGATGATCTGGCAGTGGGGGTGTTCTAGTGAGGCACCCGCCTTCGCCCCATGGTTTTTGAAGATCAGCACATACTTATTCTCCCTGGAAAGCGCAAGATACCTCTGCCTGAACGCGCGGACAACTCGCTCAAGATCGGGGATGTCCAGGTGTTGAAGCAGCACGCTGTGGTCGGGAGTCTCCACGAGCACCTCGTGAGCTCCTACGCCTTCCATCACCGTGTATATCCCTTTTTGCTCCACACGCGCCTGCCCGTTGGGCACGAGCGCAGGGAACTTGTTAGGGAACACCCGCACGCTCCAGCCTGGGGTGTCTGGCTTTGTGTTTTCGTTTCTGTAGGCGAATACCTCCGGCGGTGTTTTCTCCTCGTTGCCCGGGCAGAACACGCACCCGGGGCCCGAGCGCTTTTCCTCCACCGAGGTCTGGTACTCAGAAGGGCGCTTGGCCCTTTCCGTGGCGATAATCACCCAGCGGTCGATTACCGGGTCTTTTCTTAGTTCAGGCATAGTGCACCTCCGTCAGCAGGGGGTGGAAAGTTCTCTGTACTTTTTGGCGTAATCTATCACAGAAAGCACGAACTCCGAATGAGACCAGGTGAGAGGGGCAACAGAAAGCGGCTCTGCGTTGAACGGGTCCACTTGCTCAGGCATGATGCCGCTTTGGAGCCTCCATGATATCACCTTTTCCAGCAGTTGCCGCGCGGTACTGAGCTCTTCGATGGAACGCGCCACAGCCGCAAGATACTGTGCCATCCACAGCGTACAGATCACCCAGGGGTTCCCGGGTACCTGGTGGAAATCGTCGCTGCGTTTATGGTAGTAGTCAGCGTAATACCTGGCGTACCCACCTACCTTCGTCTTCACGCTCAGGTTCTCTTGTAGGTTCTTGTAGGTACGCACCATCCTTGGATCATGAGGCGGAATGATACCAAACCTCCAGAGCGCGAAGATGCTCGAATCGGGCGTCAGGTCCTCTTCGATAGTATCCCCTCTTTTATAGACTCCCCGCAGGAAACGATTGGCATCAGGGTGAAAAAGGAGATTCTCCAGCGCCTCTTTGATTTCAGCCGCCCGGCTTTTATACTTTTCTCCCTGCCTTTCTCCCCGAAAGATCCTCGCCATATCGGAAGCCTTCATAAGCCCGGCGATCACCGCGCTTGCCGTAAAGGTGAATATCCCGCGCCTTTCTTCCCACAGGTCATAGCTGGGCTCAGGCAGTCCAGTACGTTTGTCCACATAACCGCATAGGAAATCCGCCATTTGCTCGTACTCGGGCCATACCGATTCAAGGAACTCAAGGTCCCTGTGACGGAGGTAGTGCTCACCCAGGGCGTAAAGGCTTAGAGCCGTCTCGTCCTCTTGAATGGGCAGCTGGTTCTCCCCGTCCTGGTACCAGGGGTGCCAGCTTGAACCCAGCGAACCGTCCGGATGGTAGCGGTGCCACATATAGCCTTCAGGCGCAAGTACCCGGGTGGAGAATCTGAAGTACTTCCTGGTCGTATGAGGGTACGCTGCCCTGTCAAGCGCAAGACAGATGAGCGCTGCGTCCCTTGGCCAGACGTAGCCGTAATGGTCCCGACCGTAGTCCAGCGATTCCATGTCGGTAGAAGCGAGGATGGCCCCGCCTGCGTCGATCTGGGAGCGCGTCACAAGCAGGCTTGTTGCGAACGCCTCCTTTATCTCCGGGGAAAGGTCCGCAAAGAACCGCTCGTCCATACGCGTCCACTCTCGCCAGTAGGACTGGGTCTCGGCGATCAAACGCTGCACGCCCAGGTCGATTACACGCGCATGAAGCAGCCTCACTTCGTCTATGGACTTTCCTGCACAGAGCCAGTACGAGTAGTGAGCTGTCTTTCCTCCTGGCACACTGGCTGACAGCGAAAACGCGCTGGACACGGCTCCCTGAGATATGGGTGAGCGGTTCAGGTGGCAGTGGCTTACATCGTGCCACACTCCTGAGTACCTGGGTTCGTGCCTCTTGGCGGCGGAGAACGAAGCTGGCCCGCCTGCAGGACTCCGCCCTGACACAAGAAAGAACCGGTCCCTCTTGTACTGTAGCATGGCGTCGGTGGTCGGGTCATACAGCGCGGTATCTCCCACGTCGTTTCCTGATATCGCCCAGTCGTGGGTGAACACCAGATCCACCTGTGTTGCTGCATCCCGGGTGTTTGACACCTCGATGTCATACAGCAGCACGTCCAGCCTGTGATGGACTGCGGCTGTCATGCGGAGCTCAAGTCCTGCGTCCTTCTGAGACATGGAAAACTCGCCTACCAGTGACCAGTCTTTGTAGCGCACATGTCTTTCCCACGTATTCCCACCGGGCCATGTGAAGTTCCCGTCCACCCATAGCGCAAACCTGGCTCCGAAATACGCGAGGTGGTTGGCCATCCCTACCTCAGGGAAGAATAGCTCCCTCACTGTCCAACGCTGATCGTAGTTTACAAGCAAACGCCCGTTTCCAAGCGACATGATCCTAGCCAACACTCATTACCTCCAAAACGGGGGTACAGAACAGAGTATTCCTTTTCGGGGCGGAAAATATATGTGAATAAACGGACGGACAAGGGATAATAGTAAAAAAGTCCAGCGGAAGGAGGAGAACGTTCGTGCTGCATGAAGAACAGTACTGGCTGCCTGAACATTACGGGGAAGACCGGGTGACCCTCATGATGGTGGACCCGGAGAACCTGTACGCCTACTGGGAGATGACTGGAAAGCCCGCAGGAACGCCGTTTGTCAGGCTGTTTGAGATCAGAGAGAGGTACGGAAAGGAAGTGCCCGATCTCAGGCTCCAGACAGAGGTGGCACAACGGGGGAACTACTATTTTCACAACATATCCGCCGGTTCCAAGTACTTCGCCGAGGCGGGCTGGATGACGGACGCAGGCTTTGTCATAGTTGCTCGGTCAAACGTACTCTCCACCCCAAGACTTGAGCCCACTGCTGCCGTCAGGAGACCGGGCGCAGTGACAGCCGCTCACCATTTCCCGCTGCCGTCATCTCCTGCAGAACACGTCTGGACCGGGAGGTAACAGCTTGAGCAAAGGATATCTCGGCATTGTATTGCACGCCCACCTGCCCTATGTGAGGCACCCGGAACACGAACGTTCCCTTGAGGAGCGCTGGTTCTTTGAAGCCATGACGGAAAGCTACATACCCCTTATAAACACATTCTCCTCGCTCCTTGCGGACGGCGTGGACTTCGGGGTCACCATATCGCTGAGCCCTACTCTTTTGTCTATGATGAAGGACCCGTTCCTCCAGGACAGGTACGCGCGTCACCTCGAACAGCTCATAGAGCTGGCGGCGCGGGAAGTGGAACGCACAAAAGGCCACCCCCAGCTGGGCAGGCTCGCCCGCATGTACCTAGGTATGTTCGAGGGCGTGGAGAGGACCTTTGCCGAACAATGCAAAAGAGACGTCACGGGCGCGCTACAGAAGCTGTTCCAAAGCGGCCATGTGGAGCTGGCCACAACCGCAGCCACCCACGCATACCTTCCCCTCGTAGACCCGGACGGCCCCGGCGTGAGGGCGCAGGTGCGTCAGGGGATCAGGTATTTCGAAGAATGCTTCGGAGTGAGGCCAAAGGGCTTCTGGCTGCCTGAATGCGGCTATGCGGAGGGGCTTGAGAGGGTGCTGGCAGACGAAGGCATCAAGTACTTCATCCTGGAACACCACGGCCTGACGCTAGGCGCACCATACCCCAGGGCAGGCACGTTCAACCCTGTGAGGACGCCTGCAGGGGTATATGCCTTCGGCAGGGACCAGGAGACCGCCAAACAAGTCTGGAGCGCCACGGAGGGTTATCCGGGAGATTACGACTACAGGGACTTTTACAGGGACATAGGTTTTGACCTGGACGACTCATACATCCGCCCCTACGTTCACGGCGATTTAAGGGTGCACACGGGGATCAAGTACCACAGGATCACGGGCCCGCACGACTACAAAGAGCTCTACGACCCCGACCGGGCTATGTGGCGGGCAAGAGAGCACGCGGACAACTTCGTGTTCAACAGGCGTCACCAGATCCGGTACTGGTCGGCAAGGCTCCCCAACCCGCCCATAGTCGTGGCGCCTTATGATGCAGAACTCTTCGGCCACTGGTGGTTTGAAGGCCCCTGGTTCTTGGACTTTGTGTTTCGGAAGATCGGGGCAGAACGGGATACTGTAGAGACCACCACGCTGTCACGCTACCTCGAGTCCTACCCCGACTGCGAAGAAGTGGAGCCCTCCGGTTCCAGCTGGGGCTACAAAGGTTACAACGAGGTGTGGCTAAACGGCACAAACGACTGGGTGTACCCGCACCTTCACCACGCTGCAAGGCGCATGGCGCGGCTCGTGCGGTCGCACGCGGGCGGTCCTGAGCACATAAAGAGGGCGCTGGCCCAGGCCGCGCGCGAACTGGTGCTGGCACAGGCCAGCGACTGGCCTTTCATCATGCACAGCGGAACGCAGGTGGGTTATGCCCACCAGCGTTTCGTGAAGCACATGGGGAGATTCCTGCGCCTTGCAGGCATGATCGAAACAGGTGCCATCGACAGCGCGTTCGTGGACGCATTGGGTGCGCACGACAACATATTTCCCTCATTGGACGTGTCCATCTTCAGTTAGCGGGCGAAGTGGTGGATCGGCCGATCAGCTCCTGTATCCTCTTTGCGTACATGGCGGTCAGGTCGTCCGCCACTTCCATGGACACGCCTTCTGCATAAACAGCGCACGCAGGCCTCTCCGCGTCGGGCAACACCAGCACCCAGCCCTGGTCGTGAAACGCCTTCACTCCTTCGATGAGCACTACCCGGTTGCTCAAAGAGGATTGTATGAGGCCGGACATGACGTTGGCCTTCACTTCGAGCGGGCAGGTCACGGACTTCACGCTGATGTAAACAGGGGAGAGTGAAGAAACCATGTCTTTGATGTTGCCGCCTGATTCACTAAACATTGCAAGGTACGCCGCGGCCCTGTAACCGTCGTAGAGAAAGTGGTCAAACTCCGCCTCAAGCACTGGCCTTGCCTGGGTCCTTGTGCGCGTCACCTTGCAACCATGGGCCAAGGCCACGTTCTCCACGGACTGGCTCATGTTCACGGGCAGGTACACTTCCTTCCTTGGGTCCACACGGAGTAGCACCGACAGCACAAGTGAGGCGACCTGCTGGCCGGAAAGCATGGTCTGGCCAGGCAGGTATATCTTGATTGATTCACCGAGAGAGTCAAGGAGCAACCCGAAAGAGGCCTTCCCTTCCTGAAGCGCCTGTTTCAACTCCTCTTCTCCTTCCGCCAGCGTGGCGGAGGGGAACACAAGTCGCGACAACTCCTTTATCCCTCCTGCCACCGCGACAGACCTCCCGGTGCAGCGGGGAAGGCTCATAATGTAGCCCAGCACCAGGTCATCCTCAAGGCGGCTCTCTCCCACTTGATCTCTTGCCGCCCGTGGCAGCTCCATGCGGGAGAGCACGTTTTCGAACTTGCGCTCTTGATCCCGGGAGAGGGGAAGCCCCGCTCCGTCATAGAACTCGACAAAGCACAGGTCGTCCTCTTCCAGGACGTATGCGCCGCCCCGGGCCTGGGTTGCCCTGATCGCATGCCTGACGACGGCCGGGGTACCTACGGGCAGCGTACAGACGTCTGAGCCGCAACTTTGTATGCCGAGAGAGACAGCCTGACACAGTAGGCGGGAGATGCGGGATTGGCCGCTTGCGAGGATATAAGAGCCGGTGCCCAGGAGCGCACACAGCGCCCCGCCGTAGCTGCAGAACTGTTCGGGCCCTGCCGCCTGGCCGTACCGGACCCTTATGCCCCTTGAACGGAACATGCTGCCGCCGCCCGGCGAGGCTACTGCGAAAGGACCAACCACCGATCGCTCTTCAATGTTCTCACCGGACCACACCCGGGCGTCTGAGCGCACTGTGCTGCCTGCGCCCAGTGAGGCTCCTTCTCCCACTGCAGCGCCCTCGTGTACAACGACCTCGTCAGCCAAACGTGCGCCAGAACAGACCACCGCACCGGACAGCCGCGCCGAGCTACCCACAGAAACCCCTGCCCAAAGTACCGAATCCTCAAGCCTCGCCTCCTCGTTCAGTACGCACCCGTCACCGATGACACAATGAGAGCGAAGCCGCGCGCTTTGTTTCACCACAACGTGTTTTCCAAGACACACAGGAGGTTCAAAACTGGCGCCTCTGTAAATGGCGGTGCCCTCTCCTGCGAACACTCCCGGGGCGATCTCCTCGCCGGGGATGTGTAGCTTTACCCGGCGCGCAAGCGCGTCGGCGTTGGCCTGCCTGTACTGGGATACTGTGCCGATGTCACACCAGTATCCTTTGCTGCGTATACCGAATATGTCCGCGCCTTCAGAGAGCAGGCGGGGGAACAGATCCTTTGAAAAGTCATACTGGACTCCCGGGGGCACAGCGCGGATGGCCACGGGTTCGAGCACGTAAATCCCGGTATTGATGAGATCGGAAAACACCTCTCCCCACCCGGGCTTTTCGTAAAACATCTTCACTTTGCCCCTTGAATCTGTCAGCACCACACCGTATTCAAGCGGATTTTTAACGCGCGTGAGGGCCAGGGTGACCTGGGCATTCCTCTTGTGGTGGAAGTCTATCACCTCACCCAGGTCGATGTCAGTCAACACATCGCCGCTGATCACCAGGAAGGTATCTTCAAGGAGCGAGGCAGCCTGGCGTACGCTCCCCGCAGTGCCTAACGGCGAGTATTCCCGGACGTAGGTGAGGGTGACGCCAAGCCGCTTCCCATCTCCGAAATGCTGTTCAATCAGGTCTCCTTTGGCACACAGCGTGACTACAATGTCTCTTATGCCGTGTGTCCTGAGCAGGTCAATGATGTGTTCCATCACCGGCCGGTTGACCACCGGAACCAGGGGTTTGGGTATGCTGCAGGTAAGGGGCCTCAACCGGGAACCCTCTCCCCCTGCCATCAGCACTGCGCGCAACTTTTCTCTTTCCCCCTTTCCGTGTGTCCACCATTCCCCAGCCGCTTTGCCTGTACAGCTCCAGCACCTCTCCGTATACCTTGAGCGTGTCCTCTGCTACCTTGCTCCACAGGTACTTGGAGTGGACCAGCTGGGCGGCGTTCTTTGCGAGGTTGGCGGCGTAACCACGGTTATCCATGAGTTCAGCAATTTTGGACGCGAGGTGGCGCACATCGCCGGCGTGGGCTATGAGGCCGTTTACGCCGTCGGTGACCACCTCAGGGAATCCCCCTGCATCGGATACCACTACAGGGCAGCCCGCGGCCATGGCCTCCAGCGCCACGATGCCGAAAGGCTCATAGAGGCTGGGGAACACGGCCACATCAGCCCACCTGTACAGTTTATTTCTCACCACGTCAGGAACATGACCGGTAAAATATACGTGGTGGGCGATGCCGAGGGACGACGCCATCTGCTTTAGCTGGTGCTCGAACGGACCTGTGCCGGCTACGACCAGCTTGGCTTTCTTGCCCCAGTCCACCAGCGTGCGCAGCGCAGAAAGCAGTATCTGGACGCCTTTTTCCTGTACTAGTCTGCCCACGTAGAAGATAATGCCTTCATCGGGCGCAGCATACTCAATTCGGGCCGCCCCGTCGTGCGCCGCAACGAACTCGGCAGGCTCCACGCCGTTGGGAATCACGTGCACCTTGTCGCCAGGCAGGCTAAACAGTGACATGACTTCCCTTTTCATGGAGTTGCTGCAACATATTACCCTCCATGCCTCGTAGGTAGTCCACCACTCCACATCGCTGATATAGCGCTGGAGAGCGTTATGGATGCCGTGGTTCCTCCCCGCCTCCGTGGCGTGTATGGTGGCGACCAGGGGTACCTTGAACCGGTGCTTCAGCATCTTGCCGGGAAGCCCCACGAGCCAATCGTGGGCGTGAATGATATCAAAACCACCCGTCTCGTCGAACAGCTCATACCCTCGGGAGAGCAGGGACAGGTTCATCTGAAGCACACCGGCGAGAAAGTCAGGCGGGCAGATGCTCACCGCAGCTGCACGGTGCACGTACACACCACCCTGCGCTTCGTCAGAGGCACCATCATGCTGCCCCTGGGTAAGCACGTGCACCTCTACCCCGGATCTGGCCAGCGCCTTTGAGAGGTAGTAAACGTGTCTGCTCAACCCTCCCACCACATTAGGCGGGTACTCCCAGGTCATCATCAGTAGTCTCATTGTCTGACCTCCAGTCTCTTGACCTTAAGCACATGTTCAGAGAAAGCGCGCAGGGGTTCTGCCACGCTCCACGCCTGGGCGGGTGCCCCGACGCTATCGTGGGGCGGCTCCGCGTGGAAGCACTCACCTACCTGACCGATGCACGCTTCGGTCATGCCCGCGTGGAGCGGGCGGAGCAAGGCCCTGGCCGCTTCTTGAGTATCGCGGTGATGCCATGCGTAACATACGGCGTCCACCAGCGGACCCAGTAGCCACGCCCACACTGTACCCTGGTGGTACGCGCGGTCCCGTTCCAGCGGCCCCCCTTCGTAGCGAGGTCTGTAGGAAGGGTGGTCCGGAGCGAGCGTGCGAAGTCCTGTCGGCACCCATAACTGGGAGAACACCACCTGCAGCATGCGCCCAGCTACATCCTCATCCACGATGGGAAAAGGGAGCGACGCGGCGAACAGCTGGTTTGGCCTTACTGCGTCGTCGCGACAGCTGCCCGATACGTCAAACAAGCAACCACGCTGTTCGTTCCAGAAAAGGGGCAAGAATCGCTCCTTCAGATGAGCCGACCGAGGTGCATCCGGAGGAGTCTTGCCGTACCGCCTGGCCAGGACCTCTCCCACCCGGAGCGCGTTGTACCAGAGCGCCGATATCTCCACGGGCATACCCGCGCGGGGTGTGATCACCTCGTCGCCCACCTTCGCGTCCATCCAGGTGAGCTGTGTGCCGGGCGAGGTCTCGATAAAGCCCTCACGAGACAGCCTTATATGCTCAGAGCCTGATACATAGCCTTCTATGATGCGCCGTACCCAATCGTAAAGGCACTCAGTGAAGTCGTCATCTCCTGTGTACTCGAGGTACTTAAACAGCGCGTAGATCCACCAGAGCGCCGAGTCTGCCGAGTTGTAGCAGGCAGGGCCGTTCTCAGAAAAACAGTTGGGCAACAGGCCGTCTTTTATATGGTCTGCGAATACCCCAAGTATCCGCCGTGCTGCTTCAAACCGCCCGGTTGCAAGACAAATCCCCGGAAGGGAGATGAACGTGTCCCTGCCCCAGTCCGAAAACCAGGGGTAACCTGCTATGATGCTGTAGCTGTTGCCCCTTTTGACAAGAAACTGCTCGGCTGCGCGAGAAAAGTCCCGCACAAACGTTTCGGTGTACGCGCGCTGTGGTTCCTCAGGGGGTTCGACAGCCCCGGGTGGCTCACCCACCCAGCAGAACAACCAGCATTCCTCACCGGGGTGAAGGTGCACCATGAACTCACCGGGTGAGTACAGATCTTCCATGAAATCCAGCCCGCGGGAAGCCTCCCGCTCATATACCACGTTTTCGATCCAGCATTCCGAGGGGATGAACTGTCCAGAGGTGACCTGGATCGTGACTGGTATGGTACCCGGACCTGCAAAAAACGCTACCTCCCTGTCAGCTCCTTTTGCCCTGAACAACTCAGCCGAGCCGGCCTTTCTACGCAGGTGGTGATGCTCCCGCCAGGTAAGGTAGGGGCGCAGCGTAAGGACGGCTTCCGCGGTATGGCACACGTAGCTTACGCACACCGCGTTATACCCCTGAGGCATCAGGATCTTGCGCGTGAAAAGGTGTGCCCCCAGCCTGTAATCGAAGGTGATGGACTTACCGCAGGCGAATGATGATAAGTAACGGTGCCCTTCAGGATAAACTACGTCAGGGTACCTGTTGACGCCAAGGGAGAAGCAGCGGCCGTTCAGAGTGACCTTTTCGTCCACTTTGGAGAGTATCACGACGCGGCCTACCGGCGGAGATGTGGCTGCCACCAGCCACGCGTGATACCGCCTCTGGTTCATCGTGGACACAGTGGACATGGCATAGCCGCCAAGCCCGTTGGTAAGCAGCCATTCCTTGTTGTAATCTGCATCCTTGCAGGAAAGCAAAAAAGTCACGCACTTACCTCCCTTGGGTTCTCGCTTAGTATTCCAAGGAGGCAACTGGGAAATTCCACAAAACGTAAGACAGGAGGCAGACCGGTGGAAAGCGCCTACGCTGTGGACCTTGGAGGCACAAATCTGCGAGCAGCGCTCGTTGCACCCGGAGGACGGGTGCTCGAACGCAGCGAGATGCCCACTCCTTGCCCCTGCTCTGAGGGAGACTTGCTTTTTTCTGTGAAGTCGCTGATCGCACAGTTTCATGGACAGGCCAAGCGCATCGGAGTGGGTGTGCCGGGTCTTGTGCGCCCAGGAGGCCAAGTGGAGGTGGCGCCGAACCTCGGGTGGAGGCAGTTGGATGTGGCGAGCCTGTTCCAACGCGAGCTGGACATGTCCGTGCTGGTGGAAAACGATGCGAACGCTGCGGCCTGGGGCGAGTTCAGGTTCGGTGCGGGAGCGGGCTCTTGGAACATGGCGTGCGTCACCCTGGGAACAGGAGTGGGCATGGGCCTCGTGCTCCGGGGAAGGCTGTACACTGGCAGCCGCGGTTGGGCGGGAGAGATAGGACACACTGGTGTGTACTCGGACAGAATGTGCGGCTGTGGGCGAACAGGGTGTCTTGAAACAGTAGTGGGAGGCGCCTATATCCGTCGTCAC
>DYEP01000103.1 GCA_020725675.1 Symbiobacterium sp.
CAATGAATTGGGAAAAATGCGGCGCGGCGTATCTTCAACCCGCGAGCACAGAGCCCCTCCCTGCTCTGAATGCTTTTACATTAAGGTCTAAAGCATATTTCACAGAGGACCGGAGAGCTGCGTACCACACCTCCTCGTGAAGTTCCAGTAGAGCGGACAAAGCTCCCATCATGACGGTGTTGACCATGCGCACGTTCCCCAGGTCTTCCGAAATTTCCCTCGCGTCCACCGGGATCACCTGTGCTCTTTTTCTCAGCTTCGGCAGGACATCTTCAGGGTATACATATTTGCCCGCTGTCACAGAAAGAGGCGGAATCTGATCCCGGCTGACCACAATGAGCCCGTCCTTTCGTACGAATTCGACGTACCTTAGGGCCTCAAGCTCTTCAAAGGCAACTAGCACATCGGCGCTTCCGGGTTCGACCACCGGAGAGCGTACTGTCTCGCCGCGTCTGACGAAGCTCTGCACAGATCCGCCCCGCTGCGCCATCCCGTGCACTTCAGATTGTTTTACGTCAAACCCCGCCTCAAGGAACGCCCTTGCCAGCAGGCTTGCAGCCAGCACCACCCCCTGACCGCCTACTCCGACCAGTACGAAGTTGTCAGCTCTTCGCTCCACTCGCCGCACCCCCAATGGCCCCGAACTTGCACACCTGCTCGCACATGGAGCAGCCATTGCAGAGAACAGGGTTGATCTTTGCTTTGCTTCCATCCTTTGTGATGGCAGGGCAGCCCAATCTGAAGCACAGTCCGCACTCCCTGCAAAGATCTTGATCTACGTGAAATGGCGGATTCCTGCGCGCATGTTTCAGTAGTGCGCATTCACGGCGCGCGATTACGACGGCGGGCTCATCGGCCTGCATCAACGCCTTGAGCGCAACGCCGGTCTGTTCGAGGTCATATGGATCCACTGTCCTGATCCATTTGATGCCTAGAGAGAATACCAGCCGCTCCAGGTCCACGGCCTCGGAAGGCTCACCCATTGCGGTAGATCCAGTTCCCGGGTGATGCTGGTGGCCGGTCATGGCGGTGGTGGAGTTGTCCAGGATGATCACCTTGCTGGCGCTGCGGTTGTACGATATGTTCAAAAGCCCGGTGATGCCCGAGTGATAGAAGGTGGAATCTCCTATGACCGCTACAACGCTCGAACTCTTTTCCTCCCCAAAGGCTTTTGCGAGCCCGTGGGCGTGACTGATGCCCGCTCCCATGCAGGTGCAGCTATGGATGGCCGATAGCGGAGGCGCCACGCCAAGCGTATAACAGCCAATGTCTCCCATGACTGTCGCCTTCATCCTGCTGAGGTGATAAAATACTCCCCTGTGTGGGCAGCCCGCGCAGAGCACCGGTCCTCTTGGTGGCAGTCCGGGGTCGGGCATGAAGGCGGTCCTTTTCTCCCCGAGAACAGCTTCGCGAAGCAGGGATACGGAGTACTCACCTACTACCGGGAGCACGTCCTTACCCCTCACCCTGAGCCCCATGGCGCGTACGTACTCCTCTAAGATCGGATCCAGCTCTTCCACAACCCATAGTTCATTCACTGTTTCTGCAAAGCGTCTGACTAGTTCACGGGGAACAGGCCACACCATCCCGAGCTTTAGCGCCGGTGAGTCTGGAAACGCCTCTTTGACGTACTGGTACGCAACCCCTGACGTAATAAAGCCCTTATCACCGGTACCAGGCTCGATTCTGTTAAGGTCAAAAGTTACGCCAAACTCCTCAAGTGCAGCCAGGCGTTGTTCCACAAGAGGGTGGCGGAGCCTGGCGTGGGCCGGTACCATGACAGTCTCAGAAGGTTCAAGTACGATGTCGGGGGGTAGCGAATACTCGGTTCTCTCTCCCTCCTCCACCGGCGTCCTTGTATGGGAAAGTCTCGTGGTCGTACGCAAGATGACCGGGGTCCTGAACCGTTCGCTCACACGAAACGCCTCGATCACGAAATCCTTGGCTTCCTGGCTGTCAGAAGGCTCAAAAAGGGGTACTTTGGCGAACCGGGCGTAATGGCGGTTATCCTGCTCGTTCTGTGAACTCCACATGCCGGGATCGTCCGCAGATACGATGACCAGCCCGCCCTTTATGCCCATATAAGATACGGTCAAGAGGGGATCGGCCGCAACGTTCAGCCCGACGTGTTTCATGCATGCCATTGCTCTGGCTCCGCCGAGAGAGGCCCCGATAGCTACTTCAAGCGCAACCTTCTCGTTAGGCGCCCACTCGGAGTAGATTTCCGGGTAGCGTGCAGCCGACTCGATGATCTCTGTGCTAGGGGTGCCTGGGTAGCCCGAGATCACACTAGTGCCCGCCTCGTACGCACCCCTGGCGATAGCCTCATTTCCGGACAACAACACCTTCAGATGAATCACCCTCTTCCCCTATGCTGGCAGACCTTCACAAAAAAGCGATACGTTAGTTTATCTGGTCGGATATCCTCCGGGCGCACTGCATGACCGACGGAAGCACTGACGAAAGGATCGGAGCAATGCGTGGCGAAGGACCGCTGAGCGAAACTGCAGCCACTGTATGGCCTGTCGGGTCCACGATCGGTGCGGCCACGCAGGTCAAACCCACTTCCAGCTCTTCATTATCCACAGCAAAGCCTTGACGCCTGACTGCCTCAAGTTCTCTTAAAAGGTCCTTTACGGTGCATATGGTGTTGGCAGTATACCGCCTGAGCTCTGAACAGCCCAAGATGCGGGTGACCTCTTCATCAGTGAGCGATGCAAGCAGGACCTTGCCCACTGCAGAGGCGTGAGCATCAGCATCGCTACCCATATCGGGGCTAAGCCGCAGTACCTGACTGGTCTCGATCTTGTCAATGACAAGTACCTTCCCTTCATCCAGTTTCGCCCGGTTCAGCACCGCAAGGTGAACGGTTTCTCCAAACTCGTTAGCCAGGGATTCGCAAAACGGACGGGCCAGTTTCCTGATCCGCATACCTGAGGAGTATAACATGCCGAGGGCGAAGGTCTTCGGGCCGAGCCAGTACCGCTCGCTCTCCGGGTTCTTTTCCACAAATCCCCTGGCCTCAAGAGTACTGAGCGTGCGCAGCGCAGTGCTCTTGTACTCGCACAGTGCTAACGCGATCTCGGACAGAGTAAGCTCGCGCTTCTCAAATAGGAACAGCTGCAAGAGCCTCAAACCCCTATCCAGCGCCTCAATGGAGTACTGCTTTTCTTCATTACGCTTTGTGCTCAACCCCATCTCCCCCTCAACTAGCGCAATTCTACTGCAGGCAACTGAATTCCTGCTGTCGCAACAAGATCCTGTCGAACCAGTCCGGTGCAGTGCCGCGTCACCTGGCACTTATGGCGTGGCCAAGAGTCCCAAAACGAGGAACATTACACTGCTCGCCGTAATAGCGTAGACGGAGGACTGCTCGCAGACTGCAACAACAAGAACGGCGGTGTTAACATGATGGTATTCATCGACCCCGGGCACGGTGGTACCGACCCGGGAGCCACAGGGACTACCGGATTGCGAGAGGCGGACGTTAACTGGGATGTTGCTCTAAAGGTACGTCAGTACCTTCAAAGGTACGGGCTTGAGACAGGTCTCACCCGGGAACGAGATGAAAGCCCAAGCCAATCTCAGAGGCGCGACAGAGCGGCAGCCGCCCGCTGTCTGGTTTCCATTCACTGCAATTCGTACAACGAACCTTCGGTCCAGGGGCTAGAAACGTATGCGTGGCCCGGTCGCCATGATTCCATAGCACTTGCCTGGATACTTCAAGAGAGCCTGCTGGTGACAACTGCACGGAAAGACCGGGGAGTTAAGGTGAGAAACCTCACTGTGCTCGGCGGCGATCCACCCTCAGCCCTCGTTGAACTAGCCTTCATATCCAACCCTGACGAAGAAAAGCTCTTGAGAGAACAGTGGTACCGGGAGAAGGCGGCGCTGGGCATCGTCTATGCGATCAAAGGCTTCATCAGCATTGCAAGAAAAAAGTGACCTCTTTTGCAGGGCCCGAATTATCTCCGGATTAACCACGTTCGGGTCACAGTGGCTATCATTTACGTAAGATGCTAAAGACCGGTATTAGCGCATTACCACAGGAGGTGCCAAATGGATAAAGACGGGGACTTCCAGAAAGAGTTGTTAAGTCTGCTCGATAGCCTTGCGCTGGGCAACCAGGGAAACTACACCTATATCGGTCGTGAAACGAGCAGTCCGAACGTCGTGGATTCGGATATGGCAGCAAGAAACCTCTTGATTTTCATAGCCACCACTTTGACAAATAAGGAGTTTGGGCTAAGAGAACTGAAGAACGAACTTGCCCAGCTGAGGCATATGCTGGAAATGCTTGTCGGAAAGCAGTTGGAAAAGAAGGAATGAACAGGCGCAATCTGTAAACGGGCACGGGGTGTTCCCGGGTCCGTTTTTTCGTTCAGCCAGCCTCATGCAGTCCGTATGAGTAAGGGGGGCTCGATAGGCTCTGGCCTCTCTTGGCGTCCCCGGAAAAGAACTCAGTGTCCGTTTGCAATTCTTCACTCTTCTTGTACGGCTGCCCGGCAGTGCAGGCCGCATTTACCTCTCAAATGCTCTGCCGTAACGTGCCGCGAACCAGCCTGCTGCTGCTCCCATTAACACATGACCGGCCGCAAATACGAGGTTCGGCAACGGCGTATTGATGTCTAAAGGGTGCCAGCCCGCTGCCCTGAGCGTGCCGCACAACACGAGGAACACTGCAGACATCATCCACATTCCTTTAATTATTGCATACCGTGGTCCGGTATACCTTAAGACGTAGACAATTAGGACTCCAAGAAGAGCTGCGGTGGTCCAGTCTATAACAGACCCCAAAATGAACACGGCGGGGGGTTGTCTTTCAGCGATTTCTGGGGTTACAAAGTACGCTGCTGCGAACTGAACATAGTTGTACCGGGAAAAACCTAACAGATATCCGGTCCAGATAATCGCCTCTTTGAAGATGTTCCCAAACCAACCGGCGAGAATTCCCAGGGTGATTGAATCTCGTAGAATTGACCTTGTGATGATCCTGACACCCTCCTTTCACACACATATTCTCCCCATCAGACTGCGGGAGAATTCGGATGTGAAAAGACCGCCTTGGAAAGCGTATCTGGCACAAGGAGGGTCCGAAGCACAACAGTTGTGCCGCGACAGAACACAGGAATGGGAATCTCCAAAAGCCACTTGCGCTACGGTGGATCTAGCACTGAAGCAGGACCAACGACAAGCCATCTTGGACTTGCAAACCAACCAGGCAAACAGCGTGCCAGGCAGGTTGAAAGTTCCGGTCAGATAGCCGCCAGTTCGCCCTATGGGCTGCAGCAGGGAAGTGGGCCGGTCTCGATGGAGGCTGCCCCTTTTTCCGTTTGGACTAAAACGCTGTGTCCATCGGATACCACCTTCACCGTCCCGTGCAAGTCCGTCCTGTAGACCTTCGCGCCCGCCGATGCCAGTCGGGAGAGGGTCTCTGGCGCAGGATGCCCGTAGTTGTTACCGGCTCCGACAGAAATGACTGCAATCTCGGGCGAAACTGCTGTCAGAAAGCCCAACGTGGTCGACGTCCTGCTGCCGTGGTGGCCCACCTTGAGCACGTTCGCCGTAAGCTTGACGCCCGATGAAACCATCTCCTCTTCGCTCTTGGCCTCGGCATCGCCAGCGAGCACAAAGGCGGTATCACCGTACTCAATCCGCAGCACAGCCGACCAGTCGTTTAGGTTATCATACCCGGACGATACAGGCGCAACAAATACCGCCCTGAGGTCAGGTAGGTCAAACAGTACTACTCCGGCGCTGGCCTCGGTTATGCGCAGCCCCTTCTCTCTGATCGCCAGGAGCAGCCGCTCGTAAGTTTGTGTGGTGTGCGTGGTGCGGGGCATATACACTTCGCCTATGTCAAAGAACTTGATCACGTCCGGCATGCCTCCAATATGGTCGGCATGAGGGTGGGTAGCCACCAGGTAGTCCACCCGCGTGACGCCCTGCTCTTTCAGGTACTGCACAACAGTGGGGCCCAGGCCATTATCGCCTGCATCCACCAGCATGGTTTGTCCTGACGGAAGCAGTACCAGAATGCAGTCGCCCTGGCCCACGTCGATGAAGTGTATACACAGTTCGCCGTTTGGCGGGAGATCGCAGGCGGGCAAACCCGCGTCCTCCTGAACAGCTGGCTCGTCACCATCCCCCGGAGGCGCTGCGCTACCACACCCGGGGATCAACGCAGAAAGCAGCAAGACTAGAACGAGCCAGGATAAAAAGCGGCGCTCTCTCCAAGCCAATGGCACTCACCTCAGCGGAACAATTCGTCTTCAAGACGCTTTATGCGGTTGCGGCGGCGGGCAGTCTCTTCAGCATCCACTACCACGTTCAGCCTTAAAATGTCGCCCTCTCTCGCGCCAGGAGGCAAGAATCTGCGCGGAAGGCTGAAGCTGCCGCCTTCATACTCGATTACTGCGCGGTCTTCCTCAAACCGGTCGATAATGAGCAAGATGATTAGCCCCCCGAAAGATAGTGTTCTCAAACACTCACACACTGTTTCTATAAGCCGCTCGACATTCCCTTCCAACACACCCAATAAACACTAGGCGTACCGGGAAAGTACCGGAAAGAGGCCATACTTCTTCTCCACTCCCCGCCTCACCGAGTTTCACCTGCGATAAGGGTTCCCTGCTTCTGACAACGGCAGCCTGCCAAGTCTCTTATCGGAGGAACACAAAAAGGCCCGGGTAGGTCCCGGGCCAAAGAACAGCTCCTTCACTCAGACTGCACTGTCATTTCGGTCACTTCGCCAGTCTCATTCAAGAGTCGTACTGTTACCGGCGTTCCCTGACGTACCGCAAACACTTCGAACGGGTAAGTGAGCGCCATCGTTACAATCTGGCCCGGCTCGGGTTCTTCGAATACAACGTCGACGATCCATGTCTTACCCGAGTCAAAACCGGCGTTATCGATTTTCACCAGATAACCGCCTGTACGCTGCTCACCCATGGTTACCAGGTACGCATCCCATGTTTCGAAGCTCTTCTTGAACACTCCTCGCTCGCTCTTGTCATGTTCTTCTACCCAACTGGCCACCTCATCCGGCATGCTGTCAAAGCCGATCAGAATGTCGTCAGGTGGTTTGGTAGGGGTCTGGGCTCCAGCCCCGATGCAGCCCGTCAGTACCAACGGGATCAGGAAAAACACGAAACAGCGGGTTATTCTCTTCATTGATTGACACCTCCAGGATGGATAGACGGAAAACCCAACCAGGAGTTCCTGGAGCCATGAAACAAAGAGACGACGAGGCCGCTAACGAGCAGCACCCCCGTCGCCTTTTACATTTAACGTCTAACACATTCTGTTTCTATTCCCCTTCGCCATCCCCGGACCGTCCAGCTACCGGCCTTGCCACGCGCACTTTCGCAGGTCTGAGCAGTTCATCTCCGTAGGTGTAACCTTTCTGGATCTCATCGGTGACAGTTTCAGCCTCCACAGCGTCTGACTCGAACACCGCTACCGCTTCATGGTACAGCGGGTCGAAGGGTTTGCCGACTGTTTCCACAGCCATCACCCCTTCTTCCGCAAGCACCTTGTCCAGCTGCCTCTCTATCATACGCACGCCTTCAGCCAGGCGTTCCGCGTCTACCCCGGAGTTGCTGACCGCCCGCTTCAGGTTATCCGAGACCTCCAGGATCTTCAGGATGAACTCGGCCTTCCCCCGTCTTATCGAAGCCGCCATATCGCGCTCTACGCGCTTTCTGTAGTTTTCCATTTCAGCTCTGGCGCGAAGAAACCTGTCCCAGTTTTCCTCAGCCAACCGTTTATAGTCCACCTCGGGTTGGGCCGTTTCCTCTTCCCGGTCAGTCTCATTCACCCTGTCTTGTTCCTCCACGACGGTTCACCTACCTTACTCTCTCGAGGATCACTCCTTCTTGTAATCAGCGTCTATCACGTCGTCCGGTTGCTTGCCACCTGTATCATGCGCTTGCTTGCCGGTTTCGGTGACGCGCTTGTACATCTCCTCCGCCAGTTTGTACGAGACTTCCTGAAGCTCACCGATGGCCTTGTTAATCCGCTCCAGGTCCTCGCCTGCTACAGCTTCCTTCAGCGCGGCGATTGCAGCTTCGGCTTTTTGCTTTTCTGCTGCAGGTGCCTTGTCTCCCAGCTCCTTCAGGCTCTTTTCAGTCGAGTAGATGAGTTGGTCAGCCCTGTTCTTCGCCTCGATGAGCTCTTTTCTTTTCGCATCCTCTGCGGAGTACTGCTCAGCCTCCTTGACCATCCTTTCCACTTCTTCGCGGGTCAGCTGGGTGGAGGCGGTGATGGTAATCCGCTGCTCCTTGTTGGTAGCCCGGTCCTTGGCGGACACGTTAAGGATGCCGTTGGCGTCAATATCAAAGGTTACTTCTATCTGAGGCACACCCCTTGGTGCAGGCGGGATCCCTACAAGGTGGAACCGACCCAGGGTCCGGTTGTCCCGTGCCATGGGACGCTCGCCCTGCAGCACGTGGATCTCTACTGAGGTTTGGCCGTCCGCTGCAGTGGTAAATACCTCGGTTTTCCTCGTGGGTATGGTGGTGTTCCGCTCGATCAGCCGGGTCATTACTCCACCTAGCGTTTCCACTCCAAGTGACAGCGGAGTTACATCAAGCAGCACGATATCCTTGACCTCACCGGACAGCACTCCGCCCTGTATGGCCGCACCGATCGCTACCACCTCATCAGGGTTCACTCCCCTGTGAGGTTCCTTGCCGGTGAGCTTCTTTACCAGCTCCTGAATCGCGGGCATCCTCGTAGAGCCGCCTACCAGAATCACCTCATCCAGGTCTTCGGGCCTGAGCTTTGCATCCTCGAGCGCTTGCCTGAACGGCCCTATGGTTCTGGCGGTCAGGTCCTCTGTGATTTCCTCGAACTTCGCCCTGGTGAGCTTCACTTCAAGGTGCTTGGGGCCTGTCTGATCCGCCGTGATGAACGGCAAGGAAATGATAGTCTCATATACCGTCGAAAGCTCCTGCTTTGCCTTCTCGGCCGCTTCCAATAGCCTCTGAAGGGCCTGCCTGTCCTTCCTTAAGTCTATTCCGTTTTCCCTCTTGAACTGGTCTGCAACATAGTCGACGATCCTCTGGTCGTAGTCGTCGCCACCCAGATGGGTGTCCCCACTGGTCGACTTGACCTCGAAGACACCATCTCCGACTTCCAGGATAGACACATCGAAAGTGCCTCCACCAAGGTCCCACACAAGGATCGTCTCGTTTGTCTTCTTGTCAAGACCGTAAGCCAGTGAAGCTGCCGTAGGCTCGTTTATAATGCGCAGCACCTCAAGGCCTGCGATCCTTCCTGCGTCCTTCGTGGCCTGTCTTTGAGAATCGTTGAAATATGCGGGTACAGTGATGACTGCCTTTGTCACCGGTTCGCCGAGGTACTTCTCTGCGTCTTCCTTCAGCTTCCGAAGGATCATGGCAGAGATCTCTTCGGGTGTAAATTCCTTGTCTACTGCCGGGATATACACGCGCGCATCACCGGCCGGACCAGCCTTCACCTGGTACGGCACCATGTCCCTCTCAGCCTTCACCTCGTCAAACCGGCGGCCCATGAACCGTTTAATGGAAAACACGGTGTTCACGGGGTTTAGCACCGATTGGCGCCGTGCCAGCTGGCCGACCAGCCGCTCTCCCTGCTTGGTGAAGCCTACTACTGAGGGAGTGAGCCTGCTTCCCTCGGTGTTGATGATGACCGTGGGCTTTCCGGCCTCCATTACCGCTACTACCGAATTGGTCGTGCCAAGATCAATGCCGAGCACTTTGCCCATGAACGACACCTCCCCAAATCCAATGATTACGCTCAGTCCTCGTCTGTGCTCAGTTATTTCTTCCCGGCGTGCTCCTTCTTCTCCATCTCGAGGATTACGCGGATCCCTGCCAGGTTTATGCCTTGCCGGCACAGTTCGAGGATTCTTTGCAGAGTTTTTAAGTCATTCTCCGAGTATAATCTGATGTTGTTTTCGGTACGGGCCGGGGATACCAGCCCCTCCCTCTCCAACATGCGAAGAGTCTGGGCACCGACTCCAAGCAGCCTTGCAGCAACGCTGATAGTATACACCGGCTCGTCGGGCCCATGAATTTTCATTGGGTTCACCTCGGTTCTTGAGGAATGTTCTAGTGGTAATTATATAATGTTTAACTGGATTGGTCAATATACATGTTGAATTTGATATAACTTACTTATCACATACGATTTAAGTTTTATGCCACGCTCACAGCAAAAAGGCCAGGTCACCTGGGGGAAAGTGACCGGCCCTCTCTCTTGCCCGAGTCATACCCTGCGCAGCACCTTCCCTGCGCGTATGCCTGTGAACTGCCCGTCCCGTACAACGAACTGGCCGCCGACCAGCACATGCTCTATCCCAGCAGCCGGCAGCAGCGGCTCGGTGTAGGTCGAGCGGTCCTCAAGGGACTCCGGGTCAAACACGCAGATGTCCGCATCGCTGCCGGGAATGAGTCGTCCTTTGCGTACAAGCCCCAGCCGTTCTGCAGGCATGAGGGTCATTTTCCTGAGCGAGTCATAAAAATCCAGTCTGCCCTGTCTTACAAACCTGCCGAGCACTCTCGGGAAGGTGCCGGACACACGGGGGTGGCCCCCTCCGTCTCTTACCGCGCCATCACTTGCCACCATTACGAGCGGGTGAGATAGCGCGCGGATCACCTCTTCTTCGTTCATCGCGAAGGCCACGATCCGTACCTCAGGCTCCTTCTGCCTGATCTCAAGGAGTGCGTCCTCTGTCAACCTTTGCCCACGGTACCGGCCCGTCGTAGCTAGCAACCTGTCGTAACTGAGCCCCATGCGGCGGATGTTTCTCTCTTCATACACAGTGGAACCGGCATATGTGGCAAACGCATCATATGGGTAGCAGTCCGCCCGAATGTCCACTCCATCCTGGAGCAGACGTTCAAGGAGCGACAGTGCCTCATCCATCTGGCCCATGGCTGCAGCGGAGCCTATGTGCGAGAATTGTACCCGAAGGCCGTGGGAACGAGACACCTGTGCCAGTTCCTCTATGGAATCGCACGCCATGTCTGCGTCACCGCGGTAGTGTGCAGCCACCAGGGTGCCTGGATACTCCAATAGTACCGAAGACTGCTCGATCATCTCTTCAGTTGTGATCCCCGGCTCATATTCCAACCCGTACGACATCCCGAACGCGCCCGCCTCAAGCCCCTGCCTCACAAGAGCGCGCAGCAGAGGCCACGCATCCGCCGGCGTGTGTTCGTACGGATCCCGGTAACCCAACTTGCGTCGCAGAGCGTTGTAACCGACAAGCATGGCCAGGTGGGTGTAACAGCCGGCTGACTGTGCGCTGTCAAGGTATGCGGGGATATCGTCCGCTCCGAGCCCGCAGTTGCCCCCTACGACGGTGGTGACGCCCATGAGCGCCATCTGCTTCTGCGTGTGAAGCTCAAGGCCACGTCCTGTGTCCAGGTCTTCGTGAATGTGAATGTCTATGAAGCCGGGGGCTACGCAAAGTCCTGAGACGTCCAGTTCCTCCCTCCCTGCTAAAGAAGGTGCTATCTCTTTCACGCGTCCTGACTCTATCCCGACGTCGAACCAATCATCCGTTCCGGAACCCGGGTCCAGCACCCTGCCCCCTTTGAGCACGAGTTCCAACGAACAAAACCTCCTTCCGCTGTTCTTTGTATCCTAACAGCGATGCGCACGCCACAAGGCTAAGAGCGGATGCAAGGTAAAAACCAAAATGAAAGCTGCCTGTTACGTCCGACACCCACCCCGTAACGGTAGGAGCCAGTACAGTAGCGGCGCATGCAGCAAAATTCAACACTCCAAAAACTGTAGCGTAGCTGTCTTGCGTAGTGATGTCCGCAACCATCGCCACGAGGAGCGGATCGGACGTGAGTTTTCCGGTGACACCGTATAGCAAAAGCGCAAACAAAAGCCCGAAGGTACCCTCTGTCGCAGGCAGGAGAAACAGCGCAAGCGCGGATGCAGGTAGCATGAACATTAGCAGTCTGTGCCTGCCCAGCGTGTCTGACATTCGCCCGGCAGCAATGCCGGCCGGCACCGATACAAGAGGCATGACGGTGGATATAGCCCCTGCTACGTCACCCGCATAGCCTCTTTCCACCTGCAGGTAGTGGGGTAGCCACGTGAGAATGGCATAAAAGCCATACATTGAGCAAAACGTCGACACGTATATCCGTAAAAGCCCGCTTGTGACGCAGGCAGAAGTACTCTTTCGCTTCCCCTGTGCAGGCGCGTCCCGCTTTACCACTACTGCCATGATCCCGGAGAGAAGGAGCGTAAACGCGCCCAGTACCAGTACAGGCACCCTCCAGCCAAACCCTAGCCGGTAAACCATAACGCCGGCCAGCCACGTGCCCAGCACCATGCCTAAGGCCATACCGCTGTTCACAACTGCCACCGCGAACCCCCTGCGTTCAGGAGGAACCGCCTGGGACACCACCGCATATTGCGTTGAGTAATAGGTGCTCTGCCCAAGCCCACACATAAGCCTCATGCTGGTGAAAGCCTGGAGCCCGCCCACCAGCCCGCTGCACAGCGCTCCCACTCCGTGCAACACATACCCGTAAAGCAACAAGACGCGCCGCCCCAGGATGTCGCCCAATACCCCTGCAGGCACTTGAAACAACGTGTATACTAGAAAAAACCCTGAGCTGATAAGCCCGATCTGAGTGTTTGTGAGGTTCCACTCCGCCCCGATGTGCATGCTGAGCGGAGCCAGCACTACCCTGTTAGCGTACATCAGCGCCCAGCCCAGGAAAAAGACTGCCACCACTCGCTTCCAGTATGACTGCGTGTTCTCTTGCATAATCAGCCTCTTCGTCTATTGTATATTCGTACGAGTCCAAAACAGCCTGTGAGCATCATGTCACCGTGAGGGGTCGCTTCATAAGCTGAGATGTCCCGTGCCAAACGCCTGTTTGGACCTGTGACTATGATGTTGCGTGCACCCGTCATGGGCACATGATCGCGGTGGTAAAATGCGCCATGGCCGCCTGATAACAGCACCTCCTGCGCGCTCAGTTCTCCTCTGATGAATGCCTCAAGTCTTGTCCGAAGTATCGCTTCGTCCAGGTTTTTCGTGTGATCCTCATACACTCCAAGCACCATCCCGCCGCGCACGATGAAGGCCACTGTATGCATATTGCCCACGTTTACCAGCAGCGCGCCCTCTGCAGCCATGGACGCGACGTACGGGTCCTCAAGACAGCCTGCTACTGCCGCGGCCCCCGTATCCATCACCATGGCGCCGGGTACGCTCTGGACCACACCCTGCATCCTCGTGAGATAGTCCGGCGGCTGCGTGTACGCGAGCGCGTCCAGAGTTCCTCCGCTTTCGATGAACGCCTCCCACTGCCTGAACCTGAACACTCTGTCAGATACGCCCGGGCAGTGGCCGTGGTCTTGGACTGCAACTGCAACGCTCTCAGGCAAGCTGATACCGTAATGCGCAACTGCGCAGGATAGCGCATGAAGGTCCACGTCCTTGAGTTCTACCACGCACGCGCCGGGCAAAGGCGCATCGAGCAGCCTGACGCCCATGGCGACGACCTCCTCAAGATCGTCGCTCAGCGTCCTCGCTGCGTCCTTTGAAGCGGATACAGCGAGCCCCGCTCTGATGTGGTCCCTAACCGCCCGGGCAACGGGCCCGCCTCCCATTGTCACCCCCGAAAGATGGATGCTCTCGCCTTTCCGGGTGAGCCGCCGTATACGCTGCGCCATAATCAGCGTGGGCGAGGGCAGCACCAGTTTAACACAGTTTTCTATAGGGATCTCAGGATCCCAAAACAGTATGTCCTGGGTCCCCGCGCCCACGTCGATTGCGAGCACGCGCGTATCCATTCTACCCCCCACACCCCCGATGGTGCAGTAAAGGAGAGAGGACCCCTCTCTCCTCTGCCGCTCTTTGCACTTAACGCCCGGCGCCGGCCTCTTTTAGGATCTGCGCCGAGATCACCAATCGCATGACCTCCGACGTTCCTTCGTAAATCTCCGTGATCTTCGCGTCTCTCATGTGCCTTTCTACCTGATATTCACGCATGTAGCCGTAGCCTCCGTGAATCTGCAGTGCCTGGGACGTGTGGTGGACGGCCATCCTGGACGCAAACAATTTAGCCATAGCCGCTTCCTTCGAAAACCGTGCGCCCGTCTGTTTCAGGTAAGCGGCCCGGTATGTAAGCAGCTGCGCTGCCTCTATGTCCGTGGCCATGTCCGCCAACATCCACTGAATTGCCTGGAAACTGGCTATAGGTTTCCCGAACTGTTCCCTCTTTAGCGCATAATCCCTGGCCTTTTCGTAGGCAGCCCTCGCGATACCCACGGCCTGCGCGGCGATGCCGATGCGCCCGCCGTCCAGGGTGGAAAGAGCGATCTTGAAGCCTTCGCCTTCTTTCCCAAGCAGGTTTTTAGCAGGTACCCTGACGTCCTCAAGGATCAGGTCCGCGGTGGTGGACGCGCGGATCCCCATCTTGTCCTCGGGTTTCCCGTAGCTCATGCCCGGCGTGCCCGCTTCAACCAGGAACGCACTCATGCCCCGAGAGCCCGCCTCCTTGTCCGTGTATGCGATGACCACGTACAGCCCGGCCTTGCCCGAACCCGATATGAAACACTTTCTCCCGTTTAAGACATAATGGTCGCCGTCCTTCACCGCCTGCGTTCTTATGGAAGCTGCGTCGGACCCAGCCCCTGGTTCTGTGAGCGCAAACGCTCCGAGGATCTCGCCTGTCGCCATTTTGGGTATAAACCTGTGCTTTTGCTCCTCGGTCCCGTAATACAGTATGGGCCAGCCCGCCAGGGACTGGTGTACCTCAAAAATCACACCTGTTGAAGCACAGCCGCGGGAGATCTCTTCCACACAGATGGTGTAGGCGACAAAATCCGCACCTATGCCACCCAGGGTCTCGGGAAACGTCATGCCCATGTACCCCTGCTGTGCAAGCAGCTTGAGGTTTTCCTCAGGATAGCGGGATTCCTTATCCAGTTCGTCAGCGACCGGCGCAATGTACCTGTCCGTCAGCTCGGCAATGGCCTTCTTGATCTCCTTCTGGTCCTCCGTAAGCTCAAACCTCATTCGGCGTCCCCCTCACACATACGGAGTATTTGAGAACCATAAGCATTCAGAAGATGCTTCGCAGCCTGGTAAGGGTTGGTCTGACGCGCAGTCAAACGCTCCAGTAGCTCATCCAGCACCTGTTCTGCCCTCGCCAGGTCCAGCGTCCTGTCCACCACTTGCTCGATGATGATGTCTCTGATGCCGGCCTCAGCCGACCTTAATTGCCTGTGTCTCATGTCACCTGTCGACTCAAGGTATTGCCGGTGCCCGAAAATGGCCTGGTAAAGCTGGTCCACCCCCTCTCCGCTCCGCGCTTGCGTCTTCACAACAGGCGGAATCCACCCTTTGCTGCAGCTGTCTGCAAGCATCCGGAGGTCTGCGGCTGTTCTATCCGAACCTTCTCTGTCTGCCTTGTTAACACAAAACACGTCCCCGATTTCGAGAATGCCTGCCTTAATCATCTGGATCTCGTCTCCGAGCCCAGCTATGACCACAACGACTACCGTGTGAGCGTACCTCATGATTTCCACCTCGGATTGGCCGCTTCCCACCGTTTCCACGAGGATCAGATCGCGCCCCGCAGCGTCCATCAGCTGGATTACACCGCCGCTGGCCCGGGAAAGCCCACCCAGCTGGCCTCTGGTCGCAAGGCTCCTTATAAACACTCCGGGGTCTCCTGAGTGGCTCTGCATCCTCACGCGGTCCCCGAGAATGGCTCCCCCGCTGAAAGGGCTGGTGGGGTCAACCGCGAGTATGCCCACAGAATGACCGTGGCCGCGCGCGAACTTGGCCAGCCTGTCCACCAGAGTGCTCTTGCCTACCCCCGGCGCCCCAGTGAGCCCCACAACGTATGCCTTACCGGTGTGAGGGTAAATGCGCTCTAAAACCTGCTCGTACCCCTCCCTCTCGTTTTCCACCATCGTTATGGCTCGAGCAAGGGCACGCGTGTCACCTTCCAACACTCCGTTCACTATTTCGTCAACGCTTCGCACTTGACCCCTTCTTATCCCTTCACGTGTGATTTGATAAATTCCACAATATCGTCGGTGGACGTGCCCGGTCCGAACACAGCATGTACTCCCGCACTTTTTAAAAACTCCACATCTTCCTCCGGGATGATCCCGCCTACGAGGAATAGCACGTTGCCGGCGCCCCTTGCTCTCAACTGCTCGAGCACCCTGGGTACCAGCGTATTGTGGGCTCCCGATAGGATGCTAAGCCCCACGACCTGCACGTCTTCCTGCACAGCAGCCTCGGCGATGTCCTCCGGCGTCTGCCGGAGCCCCGTATAGATCACCTCCATGCCCGCGTCCCGGAGCGCCCTGGCGACGACCCTGGCTCCCCTGTCGTGCCCGTCAAGTCCGGGCTTGGCCACAAGCACTCGAATCCTCTCCAAGCCTGCATCACTCCTTTCATCTATTAGCTCCGACACCTTCTATTGTCAGGAGAAGAAACGCTCTCCCCTCTTGATAATAGGAACTGCTACCGCCACCGCAGCCATGATCTTCAGTACATCCACTGGCAGGTAGACATATAACGCTCCTACCAGTAATTGGGAGATCCGGACGTCCGCTTGCACCACAAATCTGAGAATGAAATAACTGTAAGGGATTCCCACTGCATAAAGCACCAGGAGACCAAGCGCTGTGCCCAAAGAAGCGTAAAAGAACCCCGGCTTCTTGCGGCCAATGCTTCCCGCAATATATGCGGCCGGTACAAAGCCGAGCACATATCCAAAAGACGGCCGCAGCAAGTACCCTGGGCCACTTCCGGTAGCGAATACAGGTACTCCGAACAGCCCCACGAGCATGTATGCGAATTGCGCGACCGCTGCCCGCCTGCCCCCAAGCAGCAAGCTTCCGAGGAAAACAGCGAATACCTGGAGCGTCACAGGAATGGGTTCGGTCGCGACCTTTAGCTGCGCCGCGACAGCTACCGTGGCGATGTGCAGGGCTCCAAGCACGATGTCACGCGTCTTCAGTTTCAATACAGCGCCTCCTCTACGTACTCCCCGTACACCCCGCGAAGCGTACCCATGATCTCGCCTAAGGTGGCGTAGCACTTCACGGCTTCGAGGATGTGGGGCATAAGGTTGTCGGTACCCCTGGCCGCCGCTTCCAAACGCGAGAGCGCCTCCCCGACGCGAGCGCTGTCCCGAGTGGATCTCACCCGGTTCAATCTGTCCACCTGTCTCTCCTGTACAGCCGGGTCGATCTTAAGCAGCAGGATGGCTGGTTGTTCCTCTGTGGCGAAGCGGTTCACTCCGATTACCGCAGTTTCCCCTGACTGAACTCGGCGTTGGTAGTCGTAAGCCGCATCCGCGATTTCTCTCTGGAAAAACCCTTTTTCGATAGCGGGTATGACCCCGCCTAGCGCATCGATACGGTCGAAGTAAGCGTACGCTTCTTCTTCCATCTTCTTGGTGAGGTGTTCGATGAAATACGAGCCGCCGAGCGGGTCCACGGTGTTTACCACGCCCGATTCCTCCGCAAGTATCTGCTGAGTGCGGAGGGCAATCCTCACCGCCTCCTCGCTGGGCAAGGCCAGCGCCTCGTCCATGGAGTTGGTGTGAAGCGACTGTGTGCCGCCCAGCACTGCCGCCAGCGCTTGATATGCTGTTCGGATGATGTTTAACTCGGGTTGCTGCGCAGTCAGCGAGCAGCCCGCGGTCTGCGTGTGGAACCTCAACAGCCAGGATCTAGGGTTTTTCGCTTTGAATTTGTTTTTCATGACGCGCGCCCAGATCCGCCTGGCCGCACGGTACTTCGCTACTTCTTCGAATATATCGTTGTGCGCATTAAAGAAGAAGGACAATCTGGGTGCAAATTCGTCCACATCAAGCCCGGCGTCGATACCAGCCTGTACGTACGCAAAACCGTCAGCCAGGGTGAAAGCCAGCTCCTGTACCGCGGTAGAGCCCGCCTCCCTGATGTGGTAGCCTGAGATGGAGATGGTGTTCCACCTCGGCACCTCACGGGCACAGTATGCGAAGATGTCGGTAATAATCCTCATGCTGGGCTTTGGTGGGAAGATGTAAGACTTCTGCGCAATATACTCCTTCAAGATGTCGTTTTGAATGGTACCGGATATCTGCCTCGGTGATACGCCCTGCTTCTCTGCCACAGCGATGTACATTGCAAGCAGCACAGCTGCGGGCGCGTTGATGGTCATAGAAGTGGTCACCTGGTCAAGCGGGATCCCGTCAAACAAGATTTCCATGTCCGCCAGCGAGTCAATCGCCACCCCGAGCTTACCCACTTCTCCATCCGCCCTCGGGTGGTCCGAGTCGTAGCCCATGATGGTAGGTAGGTCAAAGGCCACGCTGAGCCCTGTTTGCCCGTTATCGAGCAGGTACTTGTACCGTCGGTTCGACTCTTCTGCAGTGCCAAACCCCGCGAATTGTCGCATCGTCCAGACCCTGCCCCGGTACATGGTGTCATGAATCCCCCTGGTAAATGGAAAACATCCAGGGTCGCCAAGGTCGTTTTCGTAGTCTAGAGCAGCGTCCTCGGGGCGGTAGAGCCGCTTGATCTCCCGGCCGGACACGGTAATGAACCGCTTCTGTCTTTCCTCGGACTCTCTTGCCATCCTCCCACCTCCGGAAAATACGTGCTTCCCACTACTATCCTATTGCATTCTCCCTGGTGTTACGAAATCCTCTCCGCTTTTATCCCCTCGTGCATGTACACGCCGAACACAGAGAGCCGGTGCATCCTGACGTGGACGAAACCAGAAGACGCCATGACAGTGCTCACGCGCTCCGGATCAGCAAAACCTGTGATAGACGCGGCAAGGTAACGGTACGGCTGACAAGAAGCACGGGGGTTGATAATACGGCCAATCAGGGGCAGTGCGTGCCGAAGGTAGAGTGTGTAAACGGTACGCACCCAAGCCACAGCAGGAAGATACATGTCCATCACGCACAGCCGCCCCCCAGGTACAAGCACCCTGTGCGCTTGCTCCATGAATGAATACAAGCAGGACAGGTTGCGGAGGGCAAAACTGCTGGTCACGAGATGAAAACTAGCATCTTGAAACGGTAGATGCAGCGCGTCACCCCTGGTGTAGCTAAGGCCTCTGGCCACGGCGGCCCGTCTTAACATGTCATCGGAGAAATCAAGCCCAATGACGCAACCATCTGCGCCTGCTCGGTGGGCCAGTAGCGCGCTCACTTTTCCGGTACCGCAACACACATCAAGCACCCTCATACCCGGTTGTATGCGGCACAGCCTGACAAACCTCCGCTGCCACAACCACACGTTCCCCCACGAAGCCAGCAGGTTGAATCGGTCGTACACGGGCGCGACCTCGGCGAATATCCGCTTTATATAATGTTCCTTCACCATGGTCAGTCCTGTGGGAGTACGACCTGGAACCTGTCTCCCGGTCTCACGCTTCCGCCCGAAACCACCCTGGCAAAGATCCCCTCTCTCGGCATGACACAGTCCCCGGCCTGATAATATATGGCGCACCTGTCGTGGCAAATCTTGCCAATTTGGGTGACCTCAAGTAATGCACCGTTTTCAAACAGGAATCTCGTCCCGAGCGGCAGCGTGTGCAGTGTCACACCTTGCGTGGTGATATTTTCCGCAAAATCTCCGGGCCCCACGTCGAGACCTGCAGCACGCATTTTCTCTATGCTTTCCTGCGCGAGCAGGCTGACCTGCCTGTGCCACGGTCCACTGTGGGCGTCTCCCTTCAGGCCTTCTTCAACAACCAGCTCCCCCTCGTCCCTGGGCGTCTTCCTCGTGCCTTTCTCTTCGCTGGTGCAAACTGCTACTACCTTACCATTCAAGTACCATACCCCCTCGACATTACCTGTGCACCCTGTTCAGGTAATAACCGAAACTGACTAAGAGGCCCGTCATGAGGTGTGCAGCCACAGTGAGCGCGCTTGCAGGAAGCAACTGGCGAGGCGAGCTATGCCACCGCCTGGCCACGGCTGCAGCCACCACTCCCGCAGGCAGGGTCAGAAGCCCAAGCAGCGACCACAGCGCCATGGTACCGGTAGCCACGCCGGCGATGATGCTGCCGTAGGCGCACGCGAGTATCAAAGCATAAGCTATGGCAGCCCGCCGCGTGCCGAGCCGTACCACCCAGTTAGCCTTGCCCACTGCTCTGTCCGCTTCATAGTCCGGGAACTGGTTGATGAACAGCACCGCACATATCAAGAACGCGACGGGCACAGACGCAGTCAGCGCCCCGAATGAAAAACTGCCTGTCAACACGTAATAGGTACCCATCACGGGAAGCGGGCCGAAACAGAGGCCTACGGCCAGCTCCCCAAGCCCATGATGGGCAAGCGGCGCGAAGTGAGCAGTGTACAAAAACCCTGATACCGCACCGGCGATTACCAGCGGAACGAGTAAAGCCCCCCTGAGCAGTACTAGATATAACGCGATTAGAAAGCCCGCAAAGTAACAGACAATAGCGCCGTCCCGCATCTGGCGGGCAGTCAGCGCGCCGCTCTGAATGGATCCGCTACCTCCATTAAATGGGCTCCTGTACTGATTAATCACATCGTTGCCGCTTAAGTGATCAAAAAAGTCGTTGATCATGTTACTACCCGCATGAGCAAGTACAACCCCTGCGAAACACAGTGCCCAAAGCCCCACGGGCACCTGTCCCGTTTGAGCCCAGGCGACCGCCCCTCCCAGCGCGACTGGAACGATGCTCGCAGTGAAGAACGGGGCTCGCACAGCCCTGAGCCAGACAGCCATCTGATGCTTCAAAAGGTAACACCTCTCTTTGACCAGGTTCAGATTCTACCCGGAAAGCACTGAGTCCTCCTTCGACCTGCTGCAAGTCTCCTTGCTCTTAGTATCCCACGCATGTTTCACCAATTCCGACAGCGTTTTGTGAAGTTCGCGCATAATCTGCACACGCTCCTCTTGTGCCCCGGCTTTTTGAGCCATCAGCCTGGCAAAAGCGGTCAAGGCGTCCGTTTCCGATATCAGATTGAAGTCTACTGCTCCTTCTATCAGGTATACGAGGTCCCTGAAGGCCCGTTCTGGCTCCACATCAAGTTCCCCAACCGCCAGATCAGCGATGGTTTGCAAAACGCTCCGCTCCAGCGCGTAGTCAATTTCGGCCAGCGCGCGCTCTACGTCCGCCCATACCGCATCCGGTAGCTCGCTGCTGCACGCGCCAAGGTTCTCCAGCAGGTGTTCAGGGTTCCTGGGCCCCGTGAGTACAGCGGCTACTCCCGGCTGCCTCAGAGCCCATGCGATGGCGACCTGCACTGAGGTCATACCGTGCTGCGCGCCCACCTGTGCCAGCACATCCTTTACCGACAATGCGGCGGTCATCCGTTCGCGGTAAAACAGCGAGTCGATGTTTCGTATGTCCGTTTCTCCGAAAGTGTGGCCCTGACCTATCCGGCCTGTGAGAAGCCCTCTTGCGGTCACGCTGAATCCGATGAGGTCGATGCCGTGGGAGATCCCCAAGTCCCGGTATTGGAGGTACTGTCTTTTCGCCGCCGCGCTCAGCTCGCACATGAGCGTCGAGGGATGCCCGTATCGCATGTACTCCTCCACTCTCGCTCTTGGCAGGTGGCCAAGGCCGTACGCCCTGATCTTCCCCGCCGTTTTCAGCTCTTCCAGCGCGGTTACAGTTTCCTCAACGGGAGTAGTCGGATCATCAAAATGTATGTGGTATATGTCTATCCAGTCTGTAGCCAGGTTCTTGAGACTGCGCTCGCACGCAGCGATCACATGCCGCCTTGAACAATCCCGGCCATACCCTTTTGCCAGTCCCACTTTGGTGGAGATGACAACCCGGTCGCGGACATTCGCCACTGCCTGCCCCAGCACTTTTTCGGCGGCGCCGTACTGGTCTGCAGTATCAAAGAAGGTGACTCCCATCTCGTAGGCCTTCCTCAGCACCGACACGAAGCTGTCGGGGTCAGACGGGCCGTATACGCCACTTAGGGCGTAACATCCCATGCCGATCCTTGACACTTCAAAGCCGGCCCGAAGCTTCTTATACCTCAAGCTGCCTCCCTCCTCTGGCCATCTCGAAGTGTTTCTACAGGAGAGGCCTGATCCCTGCAGCCGTATCCGGGTTGCAGGAAGAACGACACAAGCGGCAGCGCTTCGTCACAAAAGAGGAGAAAACTGCCAGATGTAGAATTGCGCACAATGAATTTTGTCAAGAAGCCCCTGTGAGCAAGGAGGTATCGAATGTCCCTCGGTAATGAGACACTATACCCGGTGACGGATCATCCCATCGATGTCCAAGATCTTATTGATGCTCTTCCCTTTTTCGTGATGCTGGTGGACGATAAGCACCGGATCCTGGCGGTCAACAGCGCGATAGTCACACACTACGGATGCAAGCAGGAGCAGCTCATCGGAAGGCATTGCCCCGAGATCGTACACGGAACGAGCAAGTCGCACTCAGGCTGTCCCCTGGAGGAAGCGATACTGACGGGCACCTCAGTGGAAAAGGAGCTGTTCGACGAGAGGATCCAGGGGTGGTTCAGCTCAGCCATCTGCCCGACCAAACACCGCACTCAGGACGGAAGCAGGATCTATGTACACATCGTCTCCGACATCACAAGACGCAGGCTGGCGGAAGAAGCACAGAGAACCGCCTACGAAAGGCTACAACGTACAGTGGAAGGAGTCATCAGGGCGCTTACGAAGACCGTTGAATTCAACATCATAAAGAAGCATTCGCAAATTGGATACGAAATACTCAAGGATATCGAGTTCTCCTGGCCTATTGCCCAGATCGTACTGCAGCATCAGGAAAGGCTAGACGGTTCCGGGTACCCCCAGGGTCTGTCAGGCGACGAGATTATGCCCGAAGCGAGAATCCTCGCAGTGGCCGACGTGGTAGAGGCGATGTCCTCACACCGGCCGTACCGCCAGGCTCTGGGAATCAATGTTGCTCTGCAGGAAATATCGAAGAACAAGGCTATCCTGTACGATCCGGAAGTCGTGGATGCCACTCTCACCCTGTTTCGCTCAAAGAAGTTCAAATGGACAAACAAGCATTAGTGCACACCTGCGCTCAGGTCTCCGGCCGGTACCGCCCGCGCAGGTACATAAGGCTTTCGCTCCCGTATTTTTGTATATAGGATGAAAAAGATGATAATTAGCTATTGCCCCTGTTCGCTTCTTGCCATATAATATACTTACCCAGGTTAATTATTAATACGATTAAGTAAGGGGGCGAAGGTATGTCAGTTCACAGGGAGCGGTATGAAAGGGTCAGGGAATTGATGCAGCAGCACGGGATCGATGCTTTTCTCATACTTACACTCGAGGATTACTTCTACTTTACCGGTGACATCAGAAAGCAACCAAGGGCCCTGATCTTCAGAAACGGCGATCCTGCACTGCTTGTGTTCTCCGGCGAGGTTGACGAGGCGAGAAAGAACACATTTATCGAGGACATCAGGGGCTACACCAACCTGCACGAGATGATGGTGAATATAATGGGGCTGTTGAAGGACCGGGGAGCATCGGAAGGCAAGCTAGCTGTGCAGATGGAGTTTGGAACTCCAGCCTTTCTTCTCGACAGATTCAAGATGGCCAACCCTGGAGTGAAGGTCGTGGACTCCAAACCCATCACAGCGCCTTTGCGGTCCAGGAAAAGCCCGGAAGAGGTTGAGGCCATCCGCCTGGCGGCATCGATCGCTGAAAAAGGTATGGACGCTGCAATCAACGCTGTCAGGGAAGGGGTGACGGAGCTAGACGTAGCGGCCGAGGCGGAGTATGCCATGAGAAAGGCCGGCGCTGAACGCATTGCGTTTCCGGTGTTCGTGAACTCGGGAAAGAGATCCGGGTGGCTCCATGGTATGGCTACCCGGAAAAAGATCCAAAAGGGCGACCTTGTGCTTATCGATGTGGGGCCCGTACACATGGGCTATGTTGCAGATATGGCAAGGACGGTGGTAGTGGGCGAGCCCACAGCCGAACAGCGTCGAATGCACGAGACGTATGTCAGTGCCGCCGAACGGCTGCTTGATACGGCCAGACCTGGAATGAGGCTCTTTGAATTGGAGCAGGTGGTTCAGTCCGAATTCGACAGGCACGGGTATGGCGATAGGTTCGTCCGCGGCTTCACCCATGGCATTGGCCTTGCGTTCGAGGAGTTTCCGTTCCCCACGATCTTTCCTGAAGATGTGATGGCTGAGCTAAAGGCCGGAATGACCCTTGTAACTGGCCATTCCGTACTGGCCGTCCCGGGTACAGGCGGTGTAAGAGTGGAGGACACGTTCCTGCTCACCGAGAACGGCGCGGAATTGATCACGCGATACCCCAAAGAGCTCAGATCGGTGTGAGAAAGGGGAGATTCCAAATGAGGTCAGACCTTACGGTCAAGGAACGCGAGATCCTCGAGAAACTGAAGGAAGTCAAGGACCCGGAGTTCGGAAGGCCGATTTACGAACGACAGCTGATTGATGATGTGAGAGTAACTGGCCACGCGGCTACTATCGAGTTTCATCTCACAGTCCCCTTTTGCCCTGACGTATTTGCCACATACATCGGCAAGGAGATCAAGCGCAAAGCGCTTGAAGTGGAGGGTATCAAGGAGGTAGAGGTTAGAGTCATCGGTCACAACAACGCAGAACAGCTGAATGCGGCGTTCCGGGCGGAACACAGTCCGTAAGTTCAGCGCAGCTTCTGAGAGACGCCAATAGATCCTCGCTTTATTCCGCTCCCTAAAGACACCGCGCGGTAAGGGAAGGCGTGCCCTTCCCTTCCGCGCGCCAATCGCGGGTTCATTCATCCTCTGCCGGGGTGTTTTTGCCCAGAACTATACCAGATATATTTGAGCAGCTTTCCTGCTACATCATGCGTGCTCGATTACGTAGGTCCAGATAATGGGGGTGTAGCGCACACTCCTTTCCGGCCTTTCTCCGCAGCCTCCGGCTCGCTCAGCGCTACCGCCAACAGCCAAACGGCTCTTTCCTCAATTCGGGTCTAGCGAACAGGTTCTTTGTCTGCAGCTGCCAAGCGGATTCACCTTGAGGAATTTCCGCCACAAAAATGAGAGTCCTTACGTATGGTCCTTTTTGCCTAAGAGTACTTCCTGTTTAGCATCCGGCCCATCTCACGAAGGGAGATCGCCCGGTCGTACTGCAAAATACTCCGATCGAATATACGCGCGCCTGCTACAATGAAGAAAGCCACTGATAGAACCAGGACTACAAACGTCGCGGCGGTCTCCCACCACGGCAGGGTGGTTGCAGCAAGACGGACCAGGACTGTGACCGGAGTAAAGGGTGGGACAAAACTCATGACTCGCACCCAGAACGCATTGGGAGCCATCAGAATGGCGGAAGCGGCGAACAGCGGGATCATAGGAACAACGAGGACCAGCCCCTGTGCCTGGCTTGTTCCCTCCGCATCCTTCATCGTCGCTCCGGTGGCAGCAAAAAGAGAGGCAAACAAGAAATAACCTCCGATGAAAAACAGCAAAGCCGGCGCCACATCCGCAGCGTTCAGGGAAAGCCGCGACAAGTCGATGAAACGCGCCGCCACGGCCAGACCCACGGCCGTCCAAATGATTACCTGTATGAGCCCGAGGGCCGCAAAACCGAAGAGTTTACCCAGCAAAAGGTCGAGAGAGGAGATGGATGAAAGCAATATCTCCACGATCCTGTTCCTCTTCTCCCTGATCACACCATACATCAGTACCTGTCCGGAAAACACTGCCGCCAGCACAAGGATGAGCACCAGTGCATACGGAACAAGCATCTCAATCCATGAAGCAGCTTCGCCCGCAAGGGACCGTACCTGGAGCATGACGGGAGCGGTCACGAGTCGAACCTGGTCCCGGCTTAGCCCTGCCTGGAGCAGGCGATACCGGGTCACAGAGTAACGTATGGCATCACCCAGCGCCATGGTCCGCTGGTCGCGCGTATCCTTCACAAAATACGGGATGGTCCCAGTGAACACCGCTTGTTGGGTAATATGAAGATAACCGGTATATGTCCCTGTTTGTACCTCCTCTGACAGCCGCTCCCGATCAGCGGCAGAGAATGGGTGTACAGTGATGGAGGATGTAGCAAGATATTCTGCCAGGATCGGAAAGATGGCACCCGTTTCATCGATGACGGCAACCTGTTGCACCTCTTTCTGGGCACTTGCAGTACCCCAGTAGCCAATCAGGCCCCCGATCATCATGAGCACAGGCATTGCGATGGTCAGCGCGAGGAACGTGGGGCTCTTTATGTTCTTAGAGAACTCCCATCGGGCTACTTTCACTGTATCCTTCAGTCTCACCATATCCACCCCTTTCTTTCACCGTCTTGATGAAGATTTCGTGAAGCGGCGGCTTGGCTACGGTGATTTCTTGCAGCTCCATCTTGTTACCTAATAGCTGCACCAGTTCGCTTGGGGTAAGCGTCCCCCCGTAGCGCAGGGAGGCCACACCGGGGCCTTCGTTGAGTACTCGCATACCTGAGATCATCTTCAGAAAGGTCGTATCCTGCGAAGGAGCGAATCGTAGTTCCACTGTGTGCTCTTTGTATCCCCTCTTAATATCCTCCAGGGTTCCCGAGAGCACCTCCCGGCCGTGGTTGATCAGGAAGATCGAGTCGCACAGTTCTTCTACAAGATGCATCTGGTGTGCAGACAGGAGTATGGTAATGCCGTCTGCCTGGAGTTCCCGTATTACCTGTTTAATAAAGTCCTGGTTGACCGGATCAAGACCTGAAAACGGTTCGTCAAGCAAAACCAGTTGAGGCCGGTGAAGGATGGAGGCAATGAACTGAACTTTTTGTTGCATGCCTTTCGATAGTTTCTCCACTTTCTGAAAGGCATAGTCCGCCAGGTCCAGCCGCTTTAGCCATGCCATCCCTTCCCGCCTGGCGCAAGCGGCGGGCTTACCTTTGAGGCCAGATAGGTAGACCAGGTTGTCGATGACTCGAACATCATCGTACAGACCCCTCTCCTCAGGCAGATAGCCCACCTTCGACTTGTCCAGCCTGCCCGGCGTACCGTTGAACCAAAACGTCACCTCGCCCCGGTCCGATGGCAGAATGCCCATGATCATCCGGATGGCGGTGGTCTTCCCGGCGCCGTTCGGACCGAGGAGCCCCATTACCGCGCCCCTCGCTACTGAGAAACTGATGTCATCAACGGCTTTCTTTGTGCCGAAGCTTTTTGAAAGATTGCGCACGGTCAGGACCGTTTCCATCATGCCTTCCTGGTTCAAAAAACCTAATAATTCTTGACACATTGTGCCAATCCTTATTAGGCGGCCTCCCCGTGACCAGGCTTTTCGCTCCTTTCGGATTTGATTTGCCTGCCCTTGGGAACAGGCTTCGCGACAGGGAGACCTCGGCCCCGGGAGCCCCACCCGGACGGGAGAACTGCGC
>DYEP01000012.1 GCA_020725675.1 Symbiobacterium sp.
GCGGGCACTACTCCAATTCGTAGGCCCGCTCAAAACCATCCATGGCGTAAGCCATGGAAACCCCGTAGGCCTCATTATACCACTTCTACCCTGACAGAATCACAGACGATGTTTACCTGACATTTTCATTGACGCTTGACATTTACGTTGTGTGAACTGTGATCGTGTCGTGCTCATTTATTGCACAGTAGAAGATAGCCACGTTATACCATCAGGGAAGCGGCGCCATTTAGTGCTGCTGAATTAGTCACGGCAACAGTGACCGTAACTCCCCACACACAGAAAACCCGACATCTTCTCTGGTGGAGTTTGCTCGTTGACGGTAGCCAGCATAATTGGCCGGAAGGTCGGGGCCTTGACTGTGCCTGCTCGCCGCCCCAATGACTCCACTGTTTAATAAAATCCACGCCCAGTCTCCTCAAGCCGAAGGGCTTTTTTTCAGCAAGCGCCTTTTGGTCGAACGCCGACTCGCTGGCGCATCTTGCACAGATGAGCAACCAAGGTCGTGAAAACATGGTTCTCCAGGCTTTCCAGTGAATACCACCACGCGTGTTACATGTGGTCAGCCACCTCTTTTTCAGCCCTCTTGATGAATTCGCCAAGTTCCATCAAACCGAGATCGCCTTCGTGACGTTTGCGTACAGCTACCATGTTCGCATCCACTTCCTTCTGACCGATGATTAGCATGTAGGGGACTTTTTCGAGCTCCGCCTGCCTGATTTTGTAACCGATCTTCTCGTTTCGGGCATCGAGTTCGGGACGCAGTCCCCTTTCTGCCAACGTTTCTTTGACTCGATGGGCGTATGACACCTGCTTTTCGGTTATGGGCAATACCTTGACTTGTACTGGGCTCAACCACATGGGCATTGCGCCGGCATAGTGCTCGATAAGACCGCCTACAAATCTCTCCATCGAACCAAGTACTGTCCTGTGAATCATAACAGGTCTGTGCGGCCTGTTGTCCTCACCCATATACGTCATGTCAAACCGCTCCGGAAGGTTAAAGTCTACTTGAATCGTAGGCCCTTGCCAACCCCTCCCTAGCGCGTCATTGAGCGTTATGTCTATGGCTGGTCCATAAAACTTCGCTTCTCCTTCTCCAATCCTGTACTCAAGGCCCATCCGACCCATTGCAGCTACTAAAGCTGATTCGGCGTTATCCCAAACCGAGTCGTCGCCGATATATTTCTCTTTGTGCTGTAAGTCCCTAACACTAAGCATTATAGAGTAATCACTGTACCCGAATGACCTCATCATGAACAGTGCAAGGTCTATAACGCCGACGATCTCGTCCTCCAGCTGGTCCGGCCGACAGAACAAATGTGCATCGTCCTGTGTAAATCCACGCACCCTTAACAATCCATGGAGCACGCCCGATCGTTCATAACGATACACGGTACCCAGTTCACCCCAGCGCAGCGGAAGGTCCCGGTAGCTACGCGTCTGCGACTTGTACATTAAAATGTGAAATGGACAGTTCATGGGCTTCAATAGATATTCAAGTCCATCGATATCCATGGGTGAGTACATAGAATCCTTGTACCAGTCCCAGTGACCGCTGATCTTCCAAAGATCTATCTTTGCAATGTGGGGAGAGTAAACGATGTCGTATCCTCGCTTTCTATGCTCCTTTCGCCAGAAGTTCTCCACTGTTTCCCGTATGAAACCTCCCTTGGGATGCCAGAACACGAGCCCAGCCCCTGCTTCATCGTGAATGCTGAACATATCCAACTCTCTGCCCAGCCGACGGTGGTCCCTTCTTCTGGCCTCCTCTATCTTCCTGACGTGTTCAAGAAGCTCGGATTTTTCAGGGTAGGAGACTCCGTAAATCCGCTGCAGCATCGGCCTTTTCTCGTCTCCCCGCCAGTAGGCCCCTGCCACGCTAAGTAGTTTAAAGTGCTTGACAACACCCGTTGAGGGCAGGTGTGGTCCCGCACAAAGGTCGTAAAACTCCCCCTGCCTGAACACGGTGACTGTCTCATCATCAATTTCTTCAAGAAGCTCTAGCTTGTATGGTTGGTCTTTGAATAATCGGCGAGCTTCTTCTTTGTCCAGAACCTCCACTGTGATAGGATAATCGGCAGACTGAACCTCCGCCATGGCCTTTTCTATTCGTTCCAAGTCTTCAGGTGAAAAAGGCGTCGTAACATCAAAGTCGTAATAAAAGCCGTCTTCAACAGAAGGCCCTATGCCAAGAAGCACTCCTGGATACAATCTGCACACCGCCTGGGCCATCATATGTGCTGTGGTATGCCAGTAGATGCGCCTGCCCTCAGGGTCGTCAAATGTAAGTACTTTGACATCAGCTCCGTCCGGCAACTCTTCTCGTAACCCTTTCAATTTCCCGTCTGCGAGGACACCAACTGCAGACCTCTCAAGTCTCGGAGAAACCGCACGCGCTAGATCTAAGCCGGTCGCTCCCCTTTCTAACTCGAGTCTATCTCCGTTGGGTAAAGATACATGTACTTTATCCGCCATTTACACTAACACCTCCGGAAAAAACTAAATCCGCCCCTTTAGGGACGGATCAAAACCCGCGGTTCCACCCTTATTAGCTCTGAGTAGAGCTCACTCGATGTGGTCTTAACGCAACCACCCACGGAGGACTTACTGATCCCATGTCGTTCGGTCTCTCACTCAGGGGTGGTATGGCGTATTCTGTACCTGGCAGGCGAGATCACAGCCTTCCGTCTCTGCCTCTCTGGGTACCAGGCGCAGCGCTTGTCCCCTTCATCGTTTGAGCAAATTATAGTCCAAATAGAATTTTGTTGTCAAGTTATCATAATTCGCGTCCCCTACCATCCTGAGGACCACCCTCATTACACCAGGTACATCCATGACAAAACTCAAGTCTCTCTGAAAAAACGCTCCTTAAGGTGTCTAACGCAAGGCCTGACGTGTTCAGCCGACGCGAGTGTACCACCACGTGCTGTGGTGCAAGAGTTACAAGAGAGCTTATGAGAAGGTCATCATACTCGATCTCACCCTCAAGGGTGTATATTGACAACTCATCCATGAGCTCGTCTTTAATAATACGGTCCTCTCCATCCTTAAGTTGAAATAGACCGCTTGAGTAAAGATAGACGTTTACGTTTTCTACTCTTGACTGCTGAACCTCAACGAAGTGCCTGAGAAGGTTAATAAACTCCCGGTATTCGTGTTCAAGCAAGATTTCGTCCACAGCCTGGTCCACAGCGTCCTCAAGTTCCTCAATGTAGTCCTTAAGCCTGAATGTAATGAACCCTTCCAGATTGACTTCCGAATGGTTTTCAAGATACTCAAGGAGTTTCTTTAGGATCTGAGTCTTCCAGTTCAGCCTGCGCCTTAGACTCCTGGTTGGTTCGCGTGTACCCAGGCCGTTCAGTGATTCGCAAGTATTCTTAAGAATAGCTTCCTTTTCCTTATCAGAAAAGTAGTGGTAATGCTCTTTAATGATCTTGCCAATTAGTTTGGGTTCCCACTCGTCTACTATGATGTCTGATAGTGCATTGGCGATATAATGTCTACAAAGAAAAGCAAGGTCTTCAGGGGAAACTCTACCGTTGCCCCGCTTTATAACACTGCAACCGAGGAAAGTAGTGGTTCCTCGGTTGATTTCTTGGATATCTATATCAAACCCCTCTTCGCGCAGAGAGTTAAACTCGTAGTCCAGGCGTTGCCGGATGTGCATCACGTCCCCGCTCACGCCGATGGATAACGAAGCCATATGAACTTCCACTCCTCGTTTTATACCTGGCACCTCGCTACTATTATATGTCGCTCAAATTCCTTGTATACAACTGCCGCAAACAAAAGAAACCGACAAAAAGTCGGTTTTACAGGCACTTTATAATATATAATACATGATGCAATGGTGGGCGGCACAGGAGTCGAACCTGTGACCTCCTGCTTGTCGAGCAGGCGCTCTAACCAGCTGAGCTAGCCACCCACACCTGGAGGCGACGCCCGGATTTGAACCGGGGAATAAAGGATTTGCAGTCCTCTGCCTTACCACTTGGCTACGTCGCCGCTTCTTCACTCCGGCTCGTCAGCCCATACTTTATCAAAAAACTGGCGATTTGTCAATTTGAAGATCGCACCGGACCGTGTCAACCCACTGTAGGAAATCGCGATACCTCACCGACCTTGCAGCAGGCCGAGCTACCAGACCAGGGAAGAATTCCGACTCAGTGCCCTGAGTGCCCGAGTTAGTTGCGTAACCGGTCCCCGTAGAGCAGGTAGA
>DYEP01000104.1 GCA_020725675.1 Symbiobacterium sp.
GCTGCCGGGCCTGCCCGCAGAATTGACCGGGTTCGAACTGATGGCCGTGGCGGAAGATTCGCCCTTTTTCTTTTTGCAGTCCCTGCAGGACGAAAACATCGGCTTCATCCTGATCAACCCCTTCGCCCTTTTCCCCGATTACGAGTTTGACCTGTCCGACGAAGAGGCAAGGGCCCTGGGTGTGAACTCCCCGGATCAGGTGGCCGTCTTTTGCATCGTCAACGCCAGCCGGGGCCTGGCTCATGCCACCGTCAACCTCCTGGCCCCGGTGGTGGTGAACGCGGCCACCGGCACGGCCCGCCAGGTGGTGCTGGTGGACGGCCGGTACTCTATCAGGCACCCGCTGAGCGGGCTCCGGCCAGAAGGCCGGGGCCTGGCCGAACCCAAAGCTAAACCAGTTCGCGAACCTTGTCAGCCGGCCCATTCCCGTTCCCAGCCCCAGACGGGTTCCCCCAACCGCCCCCAACTCCACTCGGAGCCCCCGCCCCGGTACCTTTCCGGAACGGGGCCCGAATCCCCGCCGGGCGATTCCGGGGGGACGGGTGAAGGGGCAGACCCCGCCGGGGAGGGGAAATAAATGCTGGTGCTGACCAGGAAGAAGGGCCAGTCCCTGGTCATCGGCCGGGACATCCGCGTCGTGGTGGTGGAGGTCAGCGGCGATTTCGTGCGCATTGGCATCGAGGCGCCGCCGGAGGTGGCCGTCTACCGCGAGGAGATCTACCGGGCCGTCCGGGAGGAAAACCGGGCGGCGGTGGCTTCACCGGAGGTGTTGAAAGAAATCAAGGGGTAGGCCAAAGGGCCTTAAAAACGGCCCCTTTTGTTTTAAACCCCCCTAAACCTTTTTTGAAAACTGTCGATGAAAATATACAGGAGGCAGATCCTCTGGCCGGCCAAAAAGGACCCTGCCCCAAAAGCCACCGCCAAGGAAGGCGGTGAGTACAGCTTCAGGGAGGAATGTGAATGATCATCAACCACAACATAAGTGCGTTGAACGCGTGGCGCGGCCTGTCGCAGACCAACAGCGCCATGGCCAAGTCGCTGGAGAAGCTCTCCTCGGGCCTGCGCATCAACCGGGCCGCGGACGACGCCGCGGGACTCGCCATCTCCGAGAAGATGCGCGGCCAGATCCGGGGCCTGAACCAGGCGATCCGCAACGCCCAGGACGGCATTTCCCTGATCCAAACAGCAGAGGGCGCTCTGAACGAGACGCACAGCATCCTGCAAAGAATGCGCGAGCTCGCCATCCAGGCGGCAAACGACACCTTGACCCAGGACGACAGAAACCAGATCCAGAAAGAGATCAACCAGTTGACGGAAGAAGTGCAAAGGATCGGCGTCACCACCGAGTTCAACACGCAAAGGCTCATTGACGGAAGCTACGCAAATAAGCAATTCCAGATTGGGGCCAACCAGTCGCAAACCCTCACAGTCAGCGTAGGCGATATGCGGGCAGCTTCGGTGGATGCTGCTACTGGAGCAGTTCAAGACAATAGCGCGTTAAAGATTGCTCTCAGTACCGGTAGCGATACAACCGAGATTACACTTGTTTACATTAAAAGCACAGGCCAGTTAGCGACAGCGACGGCGTACGCGGCCACGGTAACATCCCAGACAGACGCCCAAAGTGCCATCACAACATTTAATAATGCCATTAATGCCGTTTCCACCGAGCGCGCCAAGCTCGGTGCCTACCAGAACCGCCTGGAACACACCATCGCCAACCTCGGCGTGGCCGCGGAGAACCTGACGGCCGCCGAGTCGCGCATCCGCGACGTGGACATGGCGCAAGAGATGATGAACTTCACGCGGCAGCAGATCCTCACCCAGGCCGGTACGGTGATGCTCGCCCAGGCGAACATGGCGCCGCAGGCGGTTCTGCGGCTCCTCGGCTAAATTGCGGAGGTGCGGGCTGGCGGAAGAGCCCACGCCAGCCCGCTTTTTTCTTAAAACCTTGGGCTATTAGCTCGACCGGGGGTGAGGTTTTTGCGGGTAGAGCCGGCGGAGGAACATCTGCTGGGCACAGCTCACCAATTGACCAGGCCAAATGCCGCGGCCGGAGACCTTCAGCCACAGCACCGGGGTGTTGAACTTGCCGGCCGCGAGATGGGAAACCTGGGTCCGGACAGCACCAGAGAGAAGCTTGAGGGGGCGGCCGAGAAGCTCTCGCAGGCCGCACGGGTTTTTGATTACAGTGTTCACTTCAAAATTCACGAGGATACAAAAAGGATAATTGTCCAGGTAATCGACGAAAAGAGCGGAAAGATCCTCAACGAGGTACCCCCGGAAAAAATTTTGAATCTCCTCGCGGAGATCTGGCGGTTGGTAGGGCTCCTTGTGGATGAAAAAGTCTAGGGAGCGATGAGAAATGGTGAACTTCAGCCCTGTTAACCGGGTGGCCGGGCTTGTATCTGGATTGGAAACGCAAAAGATCATTGGAGACCTAATGAAAGCCGCCCGAATTCCCCTGGATAGACTGCTGCAGCAGAAACAAGTTCTGCAATGGCAGCAGGAGGACTACCGGAGCATCAACAAGAAGTTGATGGACTTTCGGCTTAATTACGCCTCGCCGTTGCGGCTGCAGGGCACCTTCCAGGTAAAGAGGGCTACGTCGAGTGACGAAACGGCGGTTACCGCCACGGCGGGCGGCAGCGCGGCAACAGGGACGTACGAGATCACCGTAACAAGCCTTGCCAAGACCGGCAGCCTTTTCAGCACGGCGAGTCTGTATGACAGTTATCCCAACCTTGATCCTGGCGCCAAAATGTCCGATGCCACCAAGTCTTTCGGGTTATCCGCAGCCACATCCTTCGACATTATCACCTACAAGGCCGACGGCACACCGGAGGCCACCATCACCATTAATGTCGATCCAAACGAAACCCTAAACCAGCTTCTGGCAAGGATTGGCACCCAAACGTCGGGCAGACTCACAGCGTTTTTTGAGAAAAGTACCGGGAAAGTAGTAATCTCAACAACTAAGACGGGAAACTATAACGAGAACAAGTTTACTCTGCAGGACACGAACTGGTTCCTGCTGGACTACCTGAAGTTTTCCGCTTACTTTTCGCGTGACCCTGTAGATAACACAGAAACCTTTACCGGAACCGACGCCGAGTTAACAATCAATGGCCTTACAGGGATAAAGCAGCACGAAAACACCTTTACGATGAGTAACGTCACATTCACCCTGAAGAAAACAACAGCTTCGCCGGTGTTGATAACGGTAACAACCGACACGGACAAAATCTTCGATACGGTTAAGTCCTTTGTGGAACAGTTTAACACTCTCCTCGAGACCATCAACGCCGAACTCAGAGAGCCGCGTTATGCGGATTACCAGCCTTTAACCGAGGAACAAAAGGAACAGCTGACCGACCGCGAGATCGACCAGTGGGAAGAAAAGGCAAGAAGCGGGCTTCTGCGCAATGATGCCATTCTTGACGATACCGTCTACCGCCTGCGGCGGGCGCTCACAACCCCGGTTACCGGGCTCACGGGCTATGATTCCCTTTTCGACATCGGGATCAGGACCGGTTACTACTGGGAGGGCGGCAAGCTTTACATCGACGAGGCGAAGCTCCGGGAAGCCATCAACGCCAACCCCGAAGCGGTGATGAACCTCTTCACCAGGAGCGCTGAAAACTTTGCGGAACAGGGGCTCGGCGTGCGCCTTTACAACGAGGTCAATAAAGCCATAAATAGGGTCACCGCCCAGGCGGGCTCGCCCTATACACTTGTGGACAACAGCTTCCTGTCCCGGAGCATCCGCGAGTTGGACGGGCGCATCGAGACGGTGGAGGAGAGACTGGCGCGGCTCGAGGACCGCTACTGGCGCCAGTTCACCGCCCTCGAGCAGGTCCTGACTGCCCTGCAGGCCCAAAGCAACTGGCTGGCGGGTATGGCCGGTCAAGCGGGTTCGACCAAGTAACACCACCGGGGTACCCTGTGTGAGGCCACGGTCTACCGGAAGGCAGGCGAAGAGAATGAAGACTAAGGTTGACGGCTATTTTCTAATTCTTGACGGTAGCGAAAAACAGGTAGCAAAAGCCCTGCGGGAGGCGGGTCTGGAGGAAAGTGAGGTCTGTTTCCCCATGCTTCCCGGGTCGGGCAGTGCGAGGCGCACCGTCTGGTGGGCGAGTGCGGCGCGTTTGTTCAACTCGTTTAAAACTAAAGGGCAGGGGGACAAGGTCTTCTACTGGGGGCCGCGGCGTTTCCTGCGCCTTTTCCTACGCGAAGCTTTCCGCTGGGACGGAAGCATTCCGGTCCTCTGGTCGCACTGGGAACGCGCCCGCGAAGACGGCGTCCTGCACTTTTACGGGGCCCTCGGGGTCTGCCTTTCGGGTGCCGCGGCCGGGGAGATGGGCGATCTGGCCACCCACCTGGGGAACAGGTTCTTCACGGAAGTGCTCGGGGAGGTCCTCGCCGAAGCCGGACGCCACCTGGTGTGTCTCGGGAAGCCCTGGCCGGTGCCCCGGGAAGAACTCAGCGTGCCCAAGGGCGTCCAGAAAGTCACTCTGGTTATGATTGCCAGAGACGAGGAAGAGTTCCTGGCCGGCTGCCTCGAGCAGGCGCTGCCCTTCGTGGACGCGATCGTGATGGTCGATACGGGTTCCCAGGACCGCACGGCGGAGATAGCGGAACGCTACGGCGCGCGCGTTCTCCGGCACGAGTGGCGGGCGGACTTTGCGGCGGCAAGGAACGTCTATCTCGAAGAAATCCGAGAGGGTTGGGTCCTCACCCTCGATGCGGACGAATACCTGACCCCGGAGGCGGGTGCCTGGCTGCGCCGCTTAGCCGAGAGAGGGGAACCGAAGGTCTACTACCTCCGCACCTACAATTACCACAACGAATTCCTCACCCACTTTACGGACCAGGCGAACATCAGGCTCTTTTGGCGTTCCGGCGACGTGCGGTACGCGGGCGAGATCCACGAGCAATTGATAACCACCCTTCCCAAAGAACTGGTCGGTGGGCCTTATGTTTTGCACTACGGCTATTTGCCAGGTGTGCTCGCCAGGAAAAAGAAACCTGAACGGAATGTCGGCATTCTGGAGGAGGTTACGGAAAAGAAGGAGTCACCCTTCGACTGGTACAACCTCGGTCTTACCCTGATGGCCATGAACAGACCGGGTGAGGCACTGCAGGCGCTCGAGCAGTACTTCAGCCTCGAGTCCCTCGAGGCGGTACGGAACAGGCCTTCGGCCTTCTGGCACGCGGCGCGGGCGGCTCTGGCCTGCGGGAAGAAGGATCTGGCCCTGAAATATGCCGAAAAGGCGTGTGAGGCTCCCCTGCCGGAGTGCTACTTCACCAGGGCTCAGATCCTGGAGGCCTTGGGCCGCACGGAGGAGGCGATCGCGGCCTACCGGGAAGCGGCTGCCCTGCCCGACCCCCCCGTGAGCCTCTACCAGATCTTTAACCAGACCGACTCTTCCGTCAAGCTCTGGCGCGCCCGCCTCGCTGCGGCGTCCTTGCTGGAGAAGGAGAAGAGGTACGCGGAGGCCGAGCGCGAATACAAGCAGGTGCTGGAAAGCGACGTGGCGAACGTCTTCGCCCTCCTTGGAGTAGCCAGGGCGAAGCGCTTGCAAGACAGGCCCCGCGAGGCGCTGAAATGGGCGCGGCGGGCGGTCGAGGCCCAGCCTTTTGCTCTTGAGCCCCACGCCGAGTATCTGGAAGCGCTTCTAGCAGCCGGCAGTCTTTCCGAGGCCGGAGAACACATTGCCTGCAGCGAGCTGTTGGGCAGTCTCAAGCATGGGTTGTGGCTTCGCCTTGCGGGCGCAGCCGCAGAGGCAGAGAACTGGCCGGTTGCCCTCGAAGCTTCGGAAAAAGCCTTCGAGCACGGCAGCACGGAGGTTTCTGCTTTCGTGATCAAAGCCCGTTCCTTCAAGGAACTCGGGCGCCTGGACGAGGCTGAAGAGGTGCTCAATGCGGCTCCGGCGCACCCGGAAGTCGAGAACGAGCGGGGCTGCCTCGCTTTAGCGAAAGGCCTTCTTGACGAAGCGGAAGCCTATTTCCGGAGCGTCCTGGCTCAGAACCCCATCCACAAAGCAGCGGCCACCAACCTCGCCCAGGTTCTCGTCCTTAAAGGCAAAGTGGAGGAAGCCTTGGATACTGTTTACCCCTTTGCCACTTCCAGCGAGGAAGAATTGTTTTCCCAAAAGGCTACTTTCCTCGCGGCGCGGTGCTTGAATTCGTTAAAGCGCCACGTTGAATCCCTTAACCTGCTTTCTCTGGTAGACACGGCGTCACTAAGGCCCAGAGAGATGTTTGAGTTTAATCTGGTCAGGGGAAACGCCCACTTCGGCCTGGAGCAGTGGCTTGAAGCCGCCGACTGCTACTTCGAAGCTTACCGCCTCAACCCGAACGACCCCGAACTACTGGTCCGCGTTGGGTTGTTGATGCTTAAGCTCGAGCGCTGGGAAGACGCCGAAAACGCGTTTCTAAACGCGATTCACGCCGACTCCGGAAACCAGGAAGCAAACAACCTCCTGCAAATTGCGCGGCACATGCGCCTCCTGACACAGGGCCGAGGGGGTCAGGCAAAGACCCTATGACATCCCGATGGTCACTCGAGTACAGCGAAGAATTGAATGACTACCAGATTTATTCTGAAGAAATTAAGGCAAGAGTCTCGCTTACCGCCTTCAACGTCTTTGCTTTGCGAGATAAACTTGTACTCAACCTCCTTTTTGAGGATGAGGAGCATCTGTACCCCGTCCTGTTCGCCGAGCTGAGGCTTGCCGAGAAAAAGTTGACTATTCCCTCGTGCGCGCGCACGGTTGTCTCCGAAAGAGAAGTAGAAATCGTCAGAAAAAGGCTGGAGGGAGCAAATGTAAATCTCGGTGAGCACGCGACTATCTTCGTGGTTGAAGAAAGATCCTTCGTTGCAGAGTTCCTAAGAAAACGGCGCAATTCTCACCGGACTTCTTACCTTGGGCTGACTGATATCCGCACCCAGAAGAAGTCTTATCTTCTTTACAAGCAGGTTGCGGATTACCTCCGGGGCAAAGCAAAGACCGTCCTGGACGTGGGTTGTGGCAGTGGATACGGCAGCGCGCTATTGGCAAAAAGCGGGCTATATGTAAGTGCCATTGACATCGACGAGCTTCCGGTCGATTTCGCCAAGCGTCTCTTTGTAGACTGGCCGGTATCCTTTGCCTGCCAAAGCATCGATGATATCGTTGACGCTGGCCAGGAGTTCGACGCGGTGGTCGCCTGCGAGGTCCTGGAGCACGTGGAGGAACCCGAGGCGTTCCTAGAAAAACTTCTACGTGCCGTGAGGCCGGAAGGTTACATTGCCGTGTCTCTCCCTTCCTGGAAGTATCACGGCATTGATCTCAACTCGGACCATCGTTCCAACTGGACGCTTATAAAAGCCCAAAAGTTTCTCCGAAGATTTTTCAGGATTGAGGATATTTGGTATGTAAACTTTGAGGCAAACCCTGAGCAATACTTAATAGAGAGAATGGCACCCAACCAACCTGGTGCCGAAAATTTTCTTGTGTTTGGCAAGCAGAGCACGTCGCCGGGGTTCAACCCCTGCCCGTCCTCAGTGCTTCTAGTTTGTCACAACGTTGTACCCTATGAGTATACTGGATCACCGATTCTAACCTGGAATTACGCCCAGGAACTAACACGCTTGGGCTACCGCGTGGGGATTCTGGTTCCTAACTTGTCCTCAGAAAACTCAAACAACAAAGAAGTGGTTTTCGAGGAAAAAGATAAAGTCGCTCTTTACCGCGTGCTCCCGAACCATTACCCAGGCGCTTTTATCAACGCATTGTATCTTACTGACAGAAGGATGTTACGACCTCTTGAGGAGGTTTTCGAGCATTTCCGTCCAGATGTCGTCCATGTGATTGATTTTGTATTCTTTTTGCCTCAACTTCTTCAAATCGCTTCAGACTATGGTGCCATAGTTATCCGCCTTGCGACCGGCTCAGATGAAATCTGCTTACGTACGGCTCCTGTGATCGCACGTGACCGAAAAATGTGCGCCGGCCCGACTGATGTGGTTGCGTGTGCCAGGTGCTTGCTCTCAGAAGAAGGAGAGAAGAATGAGCTATTTTCTGCGCGTGATGAAAGCACCTTGGTAGGAAAGATCCACGGATGGAAAAGATATATACGGTTCGTTTACAATAAGGTAGTTGACGGTGTTATTTTCCCGAGTGCAACTTACCGAGACTACTTCACTCGTTACCTCCCCGTACCAGAGAACAAGATTTATGTGATTCCGCACGGTCTGTTCCCTGTGGCAAAGAAAGGCAATGAGTACCGTTCTGGAGAAAAACTTCTCCTTACCTTTATTGGCCAAATTGCTTTTCGCAAAGGAATCGACGTGCTGGTCCGAGCCTTTAAGGATCTTTCCCCAACCCAGGTAGAGCTACGAGTTTACGGTAGAGTCTACGATCCAGTGCTGTTTGAAGAACTACGCAGTGTAGGGTGCGCAAAATACATGGGGGAGTATACTCCTGACAACCTGGATCACATTTTGCGCACAACTGACGTAGGCATTGTCCCATTCCGTTTTGAATCATATTCTCTCGTACTACGAGAATTTCTTTCCCGGGGCATACCTGTAATTGCCTCCCGCTTTTTTGGCTCCGACATCGTGCGGGACGGCGAGAACGGATTTCTTATGGACGTTGGCGATGCGGATGGGCTTCGGGAGAAGGTAATAACGCTTATACAGGACAAAAACCTTTTGCTTCGCGTTAAAACGGGAGCAGAATCCACCCGCGTCCCCAGTTTGCGCGGGGAAGTGGATGCCATTCACGGCATCTACCAGGAAGTTTACGCGCGCAAGTATGGAACAAGAAAGCACAAGACAGGCCCGGCTCAACGTACCGGCGTGCCCACCGCTTCGGTGATCATACCCGTTTACAACAACTGGCAGTATACCCGCCGTTGCCTGGCATCTCTCGACGCCGCCGGCTACAGGAACCAGGTGGAAGTGATCGTGGTGGATAACGCATCGACTGACGAAACGCCCGAGCGTCTGAAAAACGAGTTTCCGTGGGTAAAAGTAATTCGAAACCAGCAAAACCTGGGTTTTGCCGCGGCCTGCAACATTGGAGCAGCCACCGCTACTGGGCAGTACCTGGTTTTTCTCAACAACGATACGGAAGTCGAGCGTGGCTGGCTGGAAGCCCTGGTTGGCGCCTGCGAGGCAGAGCACGGAGCGGCAGTCGTGGGTTCTAAACTGCTTTATCCCGACGAACGGCTCCAGCACGCGGGCGTCGGCATATCTTACGCCGGACCTTACCCCGTACATTCAGCTCACCTTCGCTACGGCCAGCCGGATAACAAGGATTCGAGAGGCGAGGTAGACGCTGTCACCGGAGCCTCTATGCTGGTGCCGCGGAGTGTTTTTTACGAACTCGGCGGGTTTGATGAAGTTTACAAGAACGGTTACGAAGATGTTGACTTCTGCCTGAAGGCCAGGCAAAAGGGATACAGAATTATCTACGAGCCTGCAAGCCGGGTCATACATTACGAGAGCAGGACACCAGGGCGTTTTGACAGGGAATGGAGAAACATTAACATCCTCCACCGCAGGTGGCTTCCCTACGTAATAAGGCATTACCGGAAAAATTTACCGTCCGAAAAATTGTGTAATGCCAGCCGTTCGCCGGTCAGCGTAGTAATCGTTACCTACAATTCGCTGGCAACAATAGCTCCGTGCATCGAGTCGGTGCTGGCAACCACAGCTGGCACTGACGAGATCATTATAGTCGACAATAACTCCTGCGACGAAACTGCCTACTACGTTGAGTGCCTAAGAGAGGCTCTCGGCTGCGAGAGGATAAAGCTCTGCTGCGAAACCCAAAATCTCGGGTACTCGAGAGCCGCGGCCAGAGGAGCTAAGCTGGCTACCCACGATTTTCTCATCTTTTTAAATCCTGACACGGTAGTTTTTCCTGGCTGGATTGAAGGCCTGCTTGAGCCGTTGACCCAGAACGACTTGGTTGCCGCCTCTGGTCCTGTGTCCAACTACGCCGCGGGGCTTCAGAATGTGGCGCCGTATCTTCAGGTAGAAATTTCCGCTAAAAGTCTGAACGCTGCGCAACTGGCAGAATTTCTTCTCCGGCAAAACCGAGATCGGCTAGTACCGACGAATCTTCTTATCGGCTTCTGTCTCGCGGTCAAGAGACGCGTTTACGAAGAGCTTGGGGGTTTTGATAAGGACCTTTTCTTAGGTAATGACGACCTTGATTTCAGCTGGCGCCTGGTCAGGGCAGGGTATCGACAGGTCGTGGTTCCCTTCGTCTTTGTTTTTCACAAGGGACAGGAGAGCTTTAACACAGAATCGGGTGCTAAGACGAAGTATCTGGTGCAGCAGAGCACCAATCAACTCTACGAAAAGCTTTATTCCGAGTATTGCGGTTCCCCGCCAGATGGAAAAACTCTTTGGGGGATAGAGTGGTTTTCGCCGCAAAAGGACCTGGTAAGTGTGATCGTACCGGTATATAAAGACCCCCACGTTACAAAGAAGGTTTTAGAAACCGCAGTGAGACAAACCTCCAGGGCCTGTGAAGTGATAATTGTAGACAACGGCGGTGACGGGGAAACAGGTCAAGTCGTAGTTGACTTCGAAAGAGGTCTCAAAGGCAAGGTAAAAGTGGTCCACAACGAGGAAAACCTCGGCTATCCTCTGGCCTGCAACCAGGGCCTGGCAGCGGCGAGCGGGGACTACATCGTGGTGATGAACAACGACGTGGTCGTCACGCCTCACTGGGCAAGCAGGATGATGGCGGCATTTGCGGTGGATCCCTTAATCGGGATTGTTGGCCCGCGCACAAATTACTGCGCGGGAGTGCAGGCGGTGGCCGGGTGCTCTTACGATGAAAGTTCGCTGGATTCCTGGACCGAGAAATGGTACATCCAGAGGGCTGGGACCTTAAGGCCGACAAACCGCCTGATCGGCTTTCTCTGGATGATGAAAAGAGAGGTTGTAGAAAAAATCGGCGGCTTCGATCCCCTTTTCGGGATCGGCAATTACGAGGACGACGACTACTGCATAAGGGCACAACTGGCGGGTTACAAGCTTGTGATAGCGGACGATGTATTCGTGCACCACTACGGAAGCCAGTCGTTTAAGAAAAAGCCGGACACGTATATGAAGCTCCTCGAGACCAACAAGCTGCTGTTTGCCGGCAAGTGGGAAGTTGACTTTACCGGAAACAGTTACCGCCCCGACCAGGTCGTCGTCCGGTTTACAAAAAAAGGCATCGACAGGGACACCCTTTACATCCCGCTGGACTTCAACGAAATTTTCTCGCCCCACGTCGAGTCCCTGGATTTTGGGTGCGATGCGCCTTTCAAGATTCTGTGCGTACCGGACCCGTCGGACACGGAGCAGATTTGGTTGCGTTTGGTCCGGGATTACCTCAAGGCCTTCCGGCCCGGCGAGGGAACAGGGCTGGTGGTCAGGGTGGAACCGCCAAGCCGTGACTGGTTTGTCAAGGTTGTTTCTGCAATCCAGGAAATGGCAAGAAAAGAAAGGATCGATCTCAACCGAAACGACCTGGTGGTGGAAGCACGCAATATTCCGTCAAACCAGCGCGGTCGCGTGTACCGGGCGGCTAATGTTTTTGTTTCTCTGCCGGGGATTCGGAAGCAGGTTCTGGTTAGAGAGGCGCAAGCTTGCGGGTTAAAGGTTGTGAACTTCTACGATTTAATACATTTGAAACCACAACTCCTAAAGCTTTGGAAAACTTGATAATTTAGGATGCCCCACGAAAGTTTATATAGACCGAAAAAGAAAAAAACCTTGCTAATACAAGGCCCCATCATAGAAATTGACCATGAAGACTGATGTAAAAATTTCCCCGGATTGCTTTTTTACTTGAGGAAGTCCAGAAGCGACACCTGTAAAATCTTCGCTCCCGCCGCCAGGGACGCCTGGTAGGAGAGTTGCTGCCGGGCCAATTCCACGGCCACCCGGGCCACATCGGCGTCTTCTAAATTGCTGAGAACCTGGGCGAGGCGCAGTTCCTGGTCCTGGAGTTGCTGGCACACCGATTCAAAGTGGTTGGTGCGGGCGCCCACCTGCACGCGGTAGCGCAGGATGTGGTCGAGCTGGGCGTGGAGTTCGCCGATGGAGTATTCCACCCCGCCCGTCAGCTTACCGTTATTATCATATATTGCAACCTTACCTTCCTTTAACCATTTAGCCAGGTTAATCAGAGTGTCGAAAACGCCGCCGGATACGGTAAAATGAGTTTCGCCTGGTGGTACACTATAACCGTTAATGCCCGGATTTGCGGGATCGATATATTTTGCCCTGCCGAAAACGCCAGCATCCAAAACAGTCTGCCCCTCGGGCGGTGTTACCGAAGGAACGTCTATGGCATAGCGGGCCTGGTCGAGGATTTCGCGGTAGACCCGCACGGTACCGTAGGAAGGGGTGGCGCTATCATAGGTAACACTATTACCCTTATAAATAATATACGTTACGGGGTTACCGCCGCTATCTTTTGTATCGAACCTTTCAAACGGCGGCCGGCTGTTTTTCGTTCCGGCAAAGATATACTTCCCGCCCACGGTGGTGTTGGCGATGTCCACCATTTGGTCGAGATCGGA
>DYEP01000105.1 GCA_020725675.1 Symbiobacterium sp.
TACTGCGATGCCACCGACAATCCAAAGATAAAACCTGAACACGCCGCTTCAATATCAAACGCAACCGCCCGCCGGGCGCCAAGCTCCCTTTGCACAAGCGAAGCCGTATTGGGGAACATCATATCAGGGGTAACCGTGGCACATATGATCATGTCTATGTCCGCGATGTCAAGTCCTGCATTACGAATAGCCCTCCCCGCGGCGCGCACTGCCAGGTCGCTCGTTGCATCCTCGTCTGCAGCGATGCGACGTTCCCTGATCCCAGTCCTTGTCAGTATCCACTCATCGGTCGTGTCCACCATCTTCTCTAAATCCTGATTGGTGAGCACCTTTGAACCCAACGCCACGCCGAGCGCAGCGATTCCCGCACGTCTCAATCTCAACACCATCCTACGGACGTTCCAAGTACCTTTCCAATTCACCCACCAGGTCTGATTCTACGAACCGGCGTGCCACAGATATCCCATTGGCTATCGCTTTGGCATCAGACCTTCCATGGCATTTTACCGCCACTTTGTCAAGACCAAGAAGGATCGCGCCTCCATACTCAGAATAATCGAGCCTCGCCTTTACCCTTCCGAAGGCACCGCGAAGCATCAGTGCAGCCATTTTGTCCTTGAACGACCTGGTGATTTCCTCCTTTATCATGCCGAAAAGCGCCATCGCCATACCTTCGGTGTGCTTGAGTACCACATTGCCGGTGAACCCGTCCGTGACGATCACATCCACGTCGCCGCTTGAGATATCTTTCCCTTCCACGTTCCCGCAAAACCCGGGCAAACTGCTCATGAGCTGCAGCGCCTCCCTGGTGACCTCTGTACCTTTTCTATCCTCCTGTCCCACGTTCAACAGGCCTACGGAAGGGTTGTTTCTTCCCAGCACCTTCTCAGCATACAAAGAGCCCATCACACCGAACTGATACAGATTGAGCGGCTTGACATCCGTGTTGGCCCCTACATCAAGCAGCACCGTTCCTTTCCTGGCAGTAGGCATGACCACTGCTAGGGCTGGCCTGTCGATCCCCTTCTTCCTCCCCAGCAACAAAAGACCCCCGGCCAGCAACGCGCCTGTGCTTCCTGCCGAGACAACTGCATCTCCCTCCATCTGCCTGACCATTGTGTAGCACACAGATAGAGAGGACTGGCGTTTTTTCCGGACAGCCATAGCGGGCGGTTCGTCGGCTCCTATCACCTCCGGAGCGTGCACTATGCTTATGTTCCCAGGAATGCCATCCGGCAGTTCAGCCCGGATGCGGTCTTGCTGTCCGACCAACACGACCTCCGTATCACCGAGCAGGCGCGCGGCAGCCAGGGCGCCCTGGACCACTGCCTTCGGAGCGTTATCTCCTCCCATGGCGTCTACAATGATTCTCACCGGCCACCCTCTCCTTCAGCTGGTACTGCCAAAACCACAAACTTTCCGCGAAAGACCTGCTCCTCGCCGCTTGTAGTGCTCACCAACACTACATGCTTGTTGCCCTTCTTTCTGATCACTTCCGCCCTGGCAACCAACCGCTCCCCGAGCCTGACGGGGCGGACAAACTTGACATTGGCAAGGCTCGCCTGGACCACATCAGCATCTACTACGGCGGCGGCGAGACAGTCCGCTTGTGCGAACAAGAACTGGCTCCGTGCGTGCCCGCTCTTATCAAAGAGCATATCCCGGCGGATTTCAAGAAGCGACGCCGCTCTTTTGCCCAAGGTAAGTTCGAGCAGCTCGCCTACCATCTCCGCGGACGCCATGGATCTCACCGCTTTAAGTCCGGACTCTGCCATGCTCCTTACCCGTTCCCGAAGTTCTGGGATCCGAAGCGCCATCCTGTCAAGCCTCACGGTCTGAACGCTTACATTGAAGTACGCGGCCAATGCTTCATCGGTCATAAAAGGAGCCTCTGCCAGTTTGGCCGCGAGCGCCTCCCGTCGCGACAATTTGTTTCGTCGTATACCGCTTCTCGTCGACCTTTCCCGCATCTTCACCGCCCCATTTTGTGACCTGGTATTACTATGTGGTATTACCATAAGTATATTATACCTGTGAAAACATGTCAAGGCCCACCGCTTCTCGCTGTGATCCGTCTGTGATATTGTCAGGGTGAAATCCTTCAGTGAAAATGTCAGTATGAGTAGGGAGAGAATTACTTTGTCACAGACGGAACTAAATCGCATCCAGATTTTAGAACAGACTCTGGGAGGGTTAATTAGTACTA
>DYEP01000106.1 GCA_020725675.1 Symbiobacterium sp.
CTTAAAGCCGTTCGCGCAAAATGAAACCCGGTACCTCTGGCCCGTCCCGTCATTTGTCATGACCTGAAGACCTTGTTACTATGTAAGAAGAACGGCCTTTGCCAAGATGGTCAGGAGCCTTGGTTATGGTATTTCCTGGAAATTCCGTAAGGAAAGGGGCGATTTGCTTGATATTGGCGCTGATCCTCGCTTACCTTCTGGGATCGTTTCCCTCAGCGCTTGTTATTTCACGCATGCTGCACCGGGACGCACGAAAGATAGGCAGCGGTAACCTGGGTGGCTTGAACGTCTTCAGAAACATACATCCCATTGCAGGAGTGGCTGTGGGGGTATTGGACGTGGGAAAAGGAGCCATTTCTGTTTACCTCGCCTCGAGCATATCTTCATCACTGTGGGCGCCGCCTATGGCAGCAGCCTTCTGTGTTATCGGTCATAACTGGCAGCTCTTCGCAGGCTTTGCGGGCGGCAAGGGCATTGCCAGCAGCTTTGGAGCGTTTCTACTCATCGCCCCTGCCGTCATCCCCATGTTCATCCTGTGCACACTGTTACTGGCCTTTGTTCTTCGCGACGCGATGATGGCTGTGGCGTGTGCATACGGAATACTTCCGCTCCTCACCTTCGTAGTTACGAAGGGTATACCTGAGTCGGTGTCAGCCCTGCTCATGTCAGCAGCTTGCATCGTGAAGATGTTGCCGGATATCCGCAACTTTTGTGAGGGAAGGCGCAGGCTGTTTTAATCTAAAACATGGTCAGCTGGTTCGACCTCGGCAGACCCGACAGGCATCCGGCTTGTTCAAGAAGTTCGAGTACGCTTGAAGACAGCCGGGCCCTCTGGACCAGGTCCTCCACAGAAATGAAGGGGGCGGTGTCTCTTGCAGTCACGATGCTACGCGCCGCAGATTGCCCAAGTCCCGGCAAACAAGCAAAAGGCGAAGTGAGCGTATTTCCTTCTGGAATAAACCGCACAGCGTCGGAGGCAGACAGGCTCACCCCGCTGAAGGAGAACCCCCTCGCAAACATCTCCTCAGCCACCTCCAGTACCGATACGACTGTGCGCTCCTTTGGAGCGGCCTCGTTGCCCCTCGCCTCTACTTCGGCGATGCGGGCTCTTACCGCTTCGGGTCCCGCCAGACATGTCCACACGTCAAAGTTGTCCAGGTTCAGCGAGAAGTATGTGGCGTAAAACGCCAGCGGGTAGTGGACCTTGAAATAGGCTATGCGAAACGCCATCGTCACGTAGGCTACCGCATGCGCCTTCGGGAACATGTACTTGATCTTACCGCACGACTCGATATACCACTCAGGCACACCATGATCCCGGAGGAGCTTTGCATCATCATCTGTCAGCCCCTTCCCCTTCCTCACCCGCTCCATGATGCCAAAAGCAGTCTTGGGGGGCACCTGTTTTGAAATGAGATATAGCATGATGTCGTCTCTGGTACAAATGACGCTCTCCAGGGTTGCCGTCTTGTTCTTGATCAGTTCCTGGGCGTTGTTCAACCACACATCTGTCCCGTGCGAAAGGCCCGAGATCCGCACAAGTGCAGAAAAAGTCTTGGGTCTTGTTTCCTCAAGCATCTGCCTGACGAATCGTGTGCCGAACTCCGGTATGCCGAGGGTACCCACATTCACGCCCTCAAGAGGCTTTAAGAGCCCAAGCGCGTCAGTCGAAGAGAAGAGAGACAGCGTGAGCGGGTCGTCAAGCGGGATTTCCCGTACATCCACGCCGGTAAGTTCGCTCAGCATCTTAAGCGACGTGGGGTCGTCATGTCCCAGAATGTCCAGTTTAACAAGGCGCGATGCGATGGAATTGTAATCAAAGTGTGTAGTGATGGTCCCTGCCTTGCGGTCGTCCGCCGGGTACTGCACAGGGGAAAACCGGGTAATGTCAAGACCCTCAGGTACGATGAACAACCCTCCCGGGTGCTGACCCGTAGTACGCTTGATACCAATGAGCCCTCTTGCCAGCCTTTCCATTTCCGCACGCCTCAGCCGCATACCCCTTTCGTCCGCAAAACCACGGACGAACCCGTACGCTGTGCGCTCCGCTACAGTCGCTATGGTGCCGGCTCGATACACACGGTCCCGTCCTAGCAGTTCCTCAGCATAGCGGTGTATGGCAGCCTGATTCTCCCCTGAGAAATTAAGGTCAATGTCAGGCACCTTATCCCCTTCAAATCCCAAGAATACCTCAAATGGTATGTCATGGCCTGCGCGGCAGAGCGAAGCTCCGCAGCGCGGGCAAGTGGATGGAGGTAAGTCGAACCCACCTCCTGCTTCCGCTGTGGTAAAGAACCGAGTGTACTTGCATTTGTCGCAAAGGTAGTGCGGCGGCAGAGGGTTCACCTCGGTGATGCCTGTAAGGTAGGCCACCAGCGACGAACCAACTGATCCCCTTGAGCCCACAAGATATCCGTCCGAGATGGATTTTTCCACAAGCCGCTTTGCGATCAGATAGATAGAAGAAAATCCATTGGATACAATGGCGTCCAATTCGCGCTCAAGTCTTTCCTCCACGATCTTTGGCAACGGATCACCGTACAACTCGAGCGCCCGGGATCTAGCCTGCTGCCGGATCTCGCTGTCTGCACCTGGAACCTCTGGTGGGAAGGCGCCGTCCGGTACCGGAAGCACCGGTTCGGCCCACGAAGCAACAAGCCGCGGGCACTCCACCACCACCCAGCGCGCTGTGTCTTCACCCAAATATGAAAACTCGTCGAGCATCTCGTCGGTGGTCCGAAGGTGAAGCTCCGCCTGGCTCTCCGCATCCTGGTAGCCCTGGCCGGCAAGGAGGATCTTACGGTATATCTGGTCTTCCGGATCAAGGTAGTGTACGTCTCCTGCCGCCACTACAGGAATACCCAGTTCTCTTCCGAGGGACACGATCTCCTGGTTTATCCTGCGTACGTCCTCAACGCTAAGCCTTCCTTCTCGAACCAGGAACATGCTGTTCCCCACTGGCTGGACCTCGAGATAATTGTACCAACTGGCGATTCTCTTTGCATGTTCACGGTCGCCACCTGCCGCCAGGAGCCTGAACAGCTCGCCCGCCTGGCAGCCTGAGCCAATGATCAGGTTCGTTCTCACCTCGTCAATCCACGCTCTGGCCGTACGGGGCACCCGGTGAAAGTTCTCAAGGTGCGCTCTTGAAATCAATTTGTAAAGATCTTGAAGACCCTCCTGGTTTCGGGCAAGCACCACCGCGTGCGCAGGCTCCTCCTCGGCAGTGTCAGCAAGGTAGACCTCCACGCCATAGATCACCTTGACGCCAAATTTCCTGGAAGCCTCCCCTGCCTCCGGGAACGCCTGCACTACCCCGTGGTCAGTCACCGCTATCGCTTCGTGCCCCCACAATGCGGCACGTTCAATGGCCGCACTCACATCTGTTTGGCCGTCCATGGCGCTCATCTTTGTGTGAAGGTGCATCTCCACCCTTTTTTGCTGCGCACTATCCTTCCTTACAGCTGGAGGCGCGCAGGTGTTCAGATCGCGAACAGTCATCACGCTCTCGCCGGTGAACCTGTCCGGCCGCACCTGACCGCGGACCACCACCCACTGCCCTTCCGTTAGCTCCACGTTGTTGCCGTCCTTGTCCGCATAGCATACACACGAGATGCTATCGGTCAGATCGGTGATGTCGAATGCGACCACTGGGCCACTCTTGCCCTTTCTTGTGGTCACCGAGAACACTCGTCCCCTTATGGTCACATCTGCCGGCTCATCGTTAATAGAAGAAATGGGCACGCTATCGTTGCCGATACGCCTCCCGCGCAGTACCGTCGGCGGAGTACTCGCCCGAGGCTTCTCGACGGGCTCCACTGTGGCAAAGAACTCCTCGGGCACTGATGATTGCGGCAGTGCACCTACCGCATCAAGTCGTACTAGCACATCCCTGCCCAGGACCACCTTTAAAGCAGCCTTTAGCGCTTTGTGATAGTTGCCCTTCGAAAACAGCTGCTCGGCTGCTCTTGAGCCCAGCCTTAACCTTATAGCATGCTCGGACTCCTTCTGAAACTCCGCATCGACCAGCCACCTTACTGCCAGGGGCATGCTGCCGCGCAATACAGAAAGCACCGCGGACTTGATGCTGTTGTCTATATGAAACTCTACCAGTTCTGCGCCCAGGTACTTCCTGAGGCTCTCGGCGACGTTATGAGGCACATAACACCTCTCTTTACCATACAGCCTCAGTATAACAAGACGACGCTCTTCGTCTATCTCAACGCGTGTTACAGTCAGATGGTCGTCAAACGCCTGATCAGCGGTCTGGACTCCAAGTGTTTTGCATATGTCGCTCAGTCGCCTTCTCTCGGGATTAAGAATAGCGGTGGGCATGGTTACCTCCGTCTGGCCAAGACACTCCTTTTACCGCACAGTGTACAGAGGATCTCCCAATACATTTTCAGTCGATAGAGGAAACCGGAGATAAAGCCTCGCTTTTCTTCTTTCATTACGTGAGTCAGGTTGGGGAGCATAACCTTCTTCACCGAAAGGCCGGCTTTCCGCGCATACTGCGTCAGCGCCATTTCCACACCGAACCCGCTGACATCCAGTTCCTTAATATGCTCAAACATCTGTCTCGTGAGCGCCCTCTGGCCTGATAAAAACGGTGCGATATGTTGGGCCAGGTCGGTAGTAAGGCGCCCTCCGGAGAACACCCCCACACTCATCGCGGCCTCTCCCTCTACTACAGGACGTAC
>DYEP01000013.1 GCA_020725675.1 Symbiobacterium sp.
GAGGTACACCGTGGGAATAAAAAACCCGGCGGCAAGTTCTTGAGTGACTGCACCGGGTTCATATTTTTCCATTTGCCCGAGAAAGGCAATGAAGGGAACAAGTAAGGCTGGGGACTCCTGGTACAGAAAGTCGGTGAGGATGAGAACCGATACAGGGAACTGGCGCTGAAGATCCTCCCAGAGCTTCAGGTCGAAAGGTGATCCGAGTAGGCTGAGACGGAGTGGCCGTTACACCACAGGGTGCTCATGCTGGCACCTACGAGGCGTTCTCTGCGAGGAGGCGCGAATTAGGGTGGTACCGTGGAAGGTGATGAGCCTTTCGCCCCTATGAACAGACTTAGTCTGACTGGGGGCGGAAGGCACAATGTTTTGTAGGGGGGAGTTTCGATGAAGCATACGTTAAGCGTACTGGTGGAGAACAGTCCGGGTGTATTGAGCAGAGTCTCAGGACTCTTTACCCGCCGCGGCTACAACATTGAATCCCTGAACGTGGGAGTCACCGAGAATCCGGCTATATCCAGGATGACCATAGTAGTCCGGGGTAGTTCCGCGGTAGTTGAGCAGGTCAGCAAACAGCTGCACAAGCTCATTAACGTGCTTAAGGTTTCGGACATTACTTCGGAGGAGATCGTAAGCCGGGAGCTGGCGCTGATAAAGGTGTCTGCCACTCCTTCACAGAGAGCCAGTATTCTGCAGATCGTATCCGTCTTCAGGGGTCAGGTTGTTGATGCGACGAGCCGCTCGGTGATTGTTGAGCTTACCGGAGACGAAGAGAAGATCGACGCATTTATCCAGCTAGTGCGCGAATTTGGGATCAAAGAGGTAGTCAGGACGGGACGAGTCGCAATGATGCGCGGGCTGCGCAACCAAAGAGAGGAGAAAGGAGAGGATCACATTGACGAAAGTTTACTACGATGGAGACGCAGACTCGAAATTGCTAAAAAGCAAGCGAATAGCGGTGCTGGGGTATGGGAGCCAAGGCCATGCGCAAGCGCTGAATCTAAGGGATAACGGCGTCGATGTAGTGGTGGGTCTGAGACCTGGAAGCAAGTCGTGGCAGGCAGCGGAGTCCGCTGGCTTGAAAGTGCTGGAAACTGCCGAGGCGGCCAAGGTGGCCGATGTCGTCGTGATGCTGCTACAGGACGACAAGCAGCCTGAGGTCTTCGAACGGGACGTACGCCCGCATCTTCAGCCGGGACGTGCCCTTGCGTTTTCTCACGGGTTTAACATCCACTACAACCAGGTGGTGCCGCCTCCTGACGTCGACGTGTTCATGGTTGCTCCCAAGTCACCTGGACACCAGTTCCGTTACGTTTTCACCCAGGGGCAGGGAGTACCGGGCCTTCTTGCAGTTTATCAGGACTACACAGGCCGTGCCCGCGATCTGGCGCTCAGCTATGCGTGGGGTATCGGCTGCACCCGTGCAGGGGTGATTGAGACTACGTTCAAGGAAGAGACGGAGAGTGACTTGTTCGGAGAGCAAGCCGTTCTTTGCGGTGGAATAACGACGCTCATGAAGATGGGTTTTGAGACTCTGGTGGAGGCGGGTTACCAGCCGGAGATCGCCTATTTTGAGTGCATCAACGAAATGAAGCTGATTGTCGACCTGATCTACGCCGGCGGCCTTGAATACATGAGATACTCGGTGAGCGACACTGCTGAATACGGAGACTACACCATGGGTCCAAAGATTATAGGACCTGAGGTCAAGAAGGCGATGCTGGAGGCGCTTGCTCGCATTCAGTCCGGGGAATTCGCCAGAGAGTGGATTCTTGAGAACATGGCGGGCAGACCAGTATACAACGCGCGCAAGCGGCAGGAAGCCGCACATCCCGTGGAAGCGGTGGGCAAGAAGCTCCGCAGCATGATGTCCTGGTTGAAGAAGTGACGCTTCCGGTGGGGAGGATTCCGGTGAAGACCAAAGGCGCATCAATACTGTTAGAATGCATGAGGAAAGAAGGGGTAAGCACAATATTTGGGTATCCGGGGGGCGCAGTGATTCCCATCTATGACGCGCTCTTGGACAGCCCGCTCCGTCATGTTCTGGTCAGGCACGAGCAGGCCGCTGCGTTCGCCGCAGACGGGTATGCACGTGCCACTGGTTTGACAGGCACCTGTATCGCCACATCGGGGCCAGGTGCTACCAATTTGATCAGCGGGCTCGCCAACGCGTACATGGACTCGGTACCTCTGGTAGCCATAACAGGCCAAACATCTTCCCATCTCCTCGGCACTGACTCTTTTCAGGAGGCTGACTTGACCGGTATTACCCTGCCTATCACCAAGCACAGCTACCTGGTGAAGGACGTTGGCAACCTGGCAAGGTGCGTGAGGGAGGCATACCACATAGCTTCCACAGGGAGAAAGGGACCCGTGCTGATCGATCTCCCTAAGGACGTGTCAATGACTGAGACCGAGTTCTTGTATCCAAAGAAGGTGAACATCCCCGGATACCGTCCCACGTTGAACGGCCACCCGATGCAGGTGATCAGGGCTGCAGAGGCACTGAACAGGGCGAGGCGTCCGCTGCTTCTCCTAGGAGGCGGAGTGATCGCTGCGGAGGCGTCGCAGATCGCCCGGGACCTTGTGCGGGAATTCCGCATACCATGTGTCTGCACGCTGATGGGCCTGGGTGCGATTCCCGGTGATGATCCTTTGTTCCTTGGTATGATCGGTATGCATGGCAAACTTGAGGCCAACCGCGCCGTTTCCTCGTGCGATTTGTTGTTGGCAGTTGGGACGAGATTTGACGACAGGGCCACCTGCTCGTTGGACGACTTCGCGCCTGCCGCTACAGTGGTACACGTGGATATTGACCCTGCCGAGATCAGCAAGAACGTCCCCGCTGACATACCCATTGTAGGGGATGCCCGCATCGTGCTGGAGGACTTGCTTCCGAAGATAAAGCTGGTGGATAGACAAGAGTGGCTTCGTCAGCTGGACTCTTTCCGCACGCGTACCGAAGCCTCCCCGCGGGAGTCAGGTCTCACCGCTCGGCAGGTGTACTCAACGCTCGCCGCTTTCCTGTCCAAGGAGGCTGTGGTAGTAACGGACGTCGGTCAACACCAAATGTGGGCGGCGCTTCACATAATTCACCGACTACCGCGCCATTTCATCACGTCCGGCGGCCTCGGAGCCATGGGTTACGGGCTGCCCGCGGCAATAGGGGTTCAGGTGGGAAAGCCCGATTCGCAGGTAGTACTTGTGAGCGGTGACGGGAGCATTCAGATGAACGTGCAGGAGCTTGCCACTTTATATACATACGATCTGCCTGTGAAGGCGTTTATTATGAACAATGGTTGCCTGGGCATGGTACGGCAGTGGCAAGAACTGCTATTTGACCGCAGGTACTCATCGGTTTTCCTCGACGGTAATCCGGATTTTGTAAAGCTGGCTGAAGCATACGGAGTAACGGGGTTACGTGCTTCTCACCGGAGCGAGCTTGAGGATGTAATAAAAGAAGCGCTATTGACAGAAGGACCTGTGCTGGTGGATATCCGGGTTGACACGGAGGAAAATGTGTTCCCGATGGTTCCGCCAGGACAGGGTTACCACAAAGTATTGCAAGCGAAGTAGGGGGTCACATGCGACCCCCTGATGCTCATCTTTTTGCCCTCCGGACTAACTTACCTTGACATCGGCCTCTGCGGCATAGCGTAGTATCCTATCTAACGTTGCTTTTCGGAGCTTTTCAATCCCTTCAAAATCCATCGCAGCAGTGTAATATGTCTCCAACCGGTCATGAAGCGCTTTGGCTTCACTGATAAACTGGATCGCCCTGTCAAAGAGCATGTTGAACACAGCAGTATTTTCCATGGTCAGCTGGCTGAACCTCTTTACAAGCTCAGCGTTCATGCACGCATTCATGTCTACCAATTTGTCATCCGGCGCGGGGTGGAACCTGTGCGGCTCTATAGACTTTGTCAGCGCTACCCCGAGGGCGGGAATGAACACATGTTCCACTTTCTCGGGATTTAATGGACAGTGGTACATTTCCACGTCATATCCCCGTTCCAAAGCGGAGGTAGCGATCTTCTTAAGAAGGGTCGATTTTCCCGTGCCCGGTTCACCTTCGATGATAAACCGCCTGTCGTACGGGGCGATGATGGTATCCAGATAGTTCATCATGCCTTCTGGGGTAATGGCGCTCGCGAATAGATGCCTTTGGCGCCCGACCTGTGACGATACCGGGCTCCTCCCAACGACCTGAATTAACACCTGCTCTGAGAGGACATTCGCCTTTCCAAAATCCATGCAGAGTACATTACAAGTTTCAATATCATCATATACAGCTTTGGCTGCCTTAAGAAAACGGTAAGCCCTCGCAAACGTCAATCCAATGTCGTGGTTGATAGCAATGATGTCTTTTTTGTGCTTGCGCAGCCGGTGTTCATCCCAGAAATCGCCGAGGTGGATGATTTCGTCAACACAGCCCGGGTTCTTGGGGTCGACGATGTGAAGTGTCGTGTCTGCCGTGGAAACCATTACCCGGAGCTGCAGTCTCTTGAATGTCTGCGTTTTCCAGTATAGTGTGGGGAATTTTGGCTTTGATGTCAATGCGGTTCCCGGTGACAGTAATCTCTTCAATCAAGAGATTAACCAGGCGCTTCTTCTCTTCAAGAGAAAGAGTCTCAAGAACATTTCCGACCTGGGCAGCAAGCTCTTCTAACCGTTTCATTTCCTTTGCCGCCAGGTTGTGTCGGGAAAGTTCCCCCAGAATCTGATCCCTGCGGCGAAAGAGGCCGTCACAGCGCTCCCTAATTTCCCTTAGCCTCTGTTCCATTTCAGCTTCTGGGATCAAGTCTTTCTGGAACATGGTTGCTATCCGTGACCGTTCTTTGCAGGCTTTGGCCAACTCCGTTTCGATGGTGAGAAGCTCCATCTCTAAGACTGTGGCGGTTTTATCAGGCGAAAAGACGCGAAGTTCTGCGCGAAGCCTTTCTGGACTTGTCAGCCAACCGGAGACTCTCTCCCAAACGATTTCTTCTAATTCCGGAGCATTAAGATATTGGGACCTACAGCGTTCCTGACCCCGTATGCCTGGCGATTTGGCAGTGCAGACGTAATAAGCCCTCTTTATTCCTCTTGATGTAACAAGATTTCCGTGCATAGTCGCACCGCACTTCCCGCAGCGCATAAGGCCTGAGAGAAGATAAGGGTAAGCGCTGTAGCTGCGCCAGCGCCTCCGAGAATTCTCAAAACGCTCTTGGGCTGCCTCCCAGGTCTCTTTATCAACAACAGAGGGGAGAGAAATGGGAAGCCACTCTTCGTGAGGCCTTACTTTACGGCTTACCCTTTCTTCGCGCGGCTTGTATTTATTGAACTTCACGTCTTTGGTATCATAGCGGCGAATGTAAAGGGTGCCGGCATAAGCGCTGTTGGACAAGATTCGCTTCACAGTCTGCTTGCTCCACTGCTTGCCCTTGGGACTGGGGATGCCCATGGTATTTAGTCGTCGCGCTATTTCGTATGGGCTTACGTCTTTGGAGACAAACCATTGATACATGAGCCTGATGATTTTAGCCTCTTCTTCGATAATATGGAGGGTATCTGTTTCTTTATCAAATCTATAGCCGTACAGTCCCGGGCTGTGAGTGAGTTTCCCGGCTTTTGCCTTTGCCCTTTTTCCAATTAAGGAGCGGAGCCTGGTCCTGGCACGTTCATATTCATCAACAGCGCTGAGCACAGTTAGCTGAAATCGGTCTTCGGGGGTGTCGGTAAACTTGGAGCTAACAAAAATCAACTCCGTTCCCGCTTTTTTAATTACATCAATCAATAAAAGCTGGTGGGCCACGCTGCGTGACAAACGGCTGGTGTCTGTACAAATAAACCAGCGGGTGCCGCCGGCTTTGAGCCTTTCTAGTGCTGCCACCAGGGCGGGGCGCTCTAAGATTGAACCCGAGACCCCTTCGTCTACAAATTCTATTATTTCAGTTGCGCCTAATTCCCGGGCCCTGGCCCTGCATTCTTCCCGCTGCGCTGCAATGGAATAGCCGCGTTCAGCCTGTTCCTCGGTGGAAACCCTTAAGTATATCAGCGCAGCACCCACCTTCCTGCCCCTCCTTCAACTTCATTTCGCTTTGACTTTGCGAAAATTCCCCTATCTGTTCAGGAAGGCACAACAGCAAGAAGCGAATCGCTTCCCGGTAGGCTTGTTCACATTCATCCTGGGAGCCGGTGCGGGTTACCGTTACTTCAAATTCCCGCTTTGGCATGGCCCCCACCTCTGCACTCTTTTCATTAATCCAGTTTATGCTGGAGGCGTCTATGGACGACCCGGGGAGAAATAATTACTATTTCTGAGCCTTCGACCGTTGAAACGGCAAGGCGGAGATAACAAAAACCCCTTCACCTTGCTGGTGAAGGGTCTGGTGTAAGTTTCCACCGTCAGTTTATTCCCCGATTTCTTCCTTGATTTTTATTCTTACCCTTTCGCTAAAGCGGAACCCATTCTGTTCCAGGCTATCGAGGATTGGGTCAATAGCAGGTAATAACCCCTTTTTTACACCAAGCGCCACAACGCCTAACGTACCCATAATCCTCAAGCCCGAGTTTCTGGCGATACGTCGGGCTTTTTTCTCATCAACTAAAAGATAACCCGCCTTAACTTCCTTAGCTAAAACGATGGCTTCTGCTTCTCCCCGATCGAGGTCGGTTCTAAGTAAGGAAACCGCCAGAGCGTTTTGTACTTGGAGGGTCTCGA
>DYEP01000107.1 GCA_020725675.1 Symbiobacterium sp.
CTGCACCCATTATTTGCGCTCATACTGACCTTCGGTCTGGGTCTACCTACGATGTACGTGGCTTACAGGTTTTGGGGGAACTGACATGACTGATCGGAATGTACCTGCTTTCTCAGTCAATAAGATAGTACACGAGCAGGCTCGCCTGGCCATCCTGACCTACCTGGCAGGCAGCAATCAGAAGAAAGTCGCCTTTACCGAGCTTAAAAAGAACTTGGACATGACGGCCGGGAACCTGTCTGTGCAGCTGCGGAATCTGGAAGATGCAGGTTACGTAAGGATCACCAAGACCTTCGAAGGCAGAAAACCTCAGACAAGCGTATCTCTTACGGTTTCGGGGCTCTCCGCCCTGAAGACCTACATCCAACAGATGGAGGCCATCATAAAAGCGATTAAGAACGGCAGTACCGAAGAAGCATCATCAGATTAATTCAAAAACGGAGTCTGACAGCAGATCATAAAGCCCGGCGAACCGGGCTGAACCGGAGGTGGCATACATGATCGAAGTAAGTAACCTGATCTTTACCTACCCCAGAGCGCATCAACCAGCAGTGAGGGGCATATCGTTCAGGATCGAAAAGGGCCAGATTTTCGGCTTCCTCGGGCCAAGCGGTGCTGGCAAGAGTACAGTGCAAAATCTCATGATCGGTCTTTTGCCGATGCAGAAAGGCTCCATTCTCTATGACGGCAAGACCCTCTCTGACATGGGTAAGAGTTTCTTCAATCGTGTCGGGGTTTCGTTCGAGCACCCGAATCTGTACGAGAAGCTGACAGGGGTAGAAAACTTGAGGTATTATGGAGGGCTTTTTGACAAACCCGTTATCCCACCGGAACAGCTGCTCGACATGGTTGGGCTGGGAGACGCAAAGAACAAGAGAGCCGGAGCGTATTCAAAGGGTATGAAGCAGCGGCTTGTATTCGCTCGCGCAATCATGAACAGACCGGATATCCTGTTCCTTGATGAACCCACAAGCGGACTTGACCCCGGTACCGCACAGAGAATCAAAGAGATCATTTTGAGCGAAAGAGACCGGGGAGCGACTATTTTCCTGACCACTCATAACATGTATGCTGCTGACGAGCTCTGCGACCAAGTGGCTTTCATTGATGAAGGGAGACTGGTTGCTCAGGACAGCCCAAGAAACCTAAAGCTCAAGTACGGGAAAAAGGCGATTAAAGTGGAGTACACAAGCAATGGCCAGATCAAATCGGAAATTCTCTTTGTTGATAGGGATGAAGACAGGTACCGCCTTTCACAGCTCATAGACAGCGGAACTGTGGAGACCCTGCACTCCCAGGAAGCCACCCTTGAACAGATCTTCATCAAACTCACCGGAAGGGGGCTTTCGTAGAGTGACCGCGAGACGAGGGTTTTGCTCTTTACTCAAACAAGACCTTGTGGTGGCTTATAGAAACGGCTTCTTCCTGGTGGTAGTAGGCCTTGCGGTAATCTTCGTTATCCTGGTACGTTTCGTTATCCCTTCAGAAGTGAAGATCACCCCAAGAGAGTATGTGGTGGACCTAACAGAAGAGCAGACCATCGCAGACCTGTTCATGAAGAAGGGACTTGCAGACATATTGCTGCCCTCCGAGGACGCCCTGCTGTCCCTCATGCAAGAGGACAGGAATACTATTGGTATCGTATTCCGAGGCAGCCGGGAGAATCCAACCGCCGTGATACACCATCAAGGACATGAGCCGAAAAAGGCACTGAATGCACTGTCTGCTGCGGTCTCACTGGTATGGAACGAGGCGGGTGCGCTAGGGCGGCCAAGCTTCTCCACACCCGTGCTGCTTCGGCCTGAAAGCGGTAAGCTGCCGTTTAACCTAAGCATGATCCCGCTTCTTATAGTCACGGAAGTTGTGCTGCTAGGGTTCTTATTTGTAGCGGTCATGGTGTTCCAGGAGAAAGCAGAAGGCAGCATTAATGCGTATCGTGTAAGCCCGCGCGGGACCTGGACCTACATCTTCTCCAAGTCGGTGACCAACGTTGTCCTGGCCTTGTGCTATGGATTACTGTTGTTCCTGCCGACAATCGGACCTGCGCCGACGCTTGCCGCGGTACTGCCGCTTGTTACCGTGGCGAGCTTCTTGATGACTGTTACAGGACTCTCGGTCAGCGTGTTCTTCAATAGTCTATCAGACTTTATCTATGTAGCACTGCTTGTTTTCGTACTCTTTTGCCTGCCAGTCGCATCATACTTCTTTCCGGCATTTAAGATGCCCGTGTTTGAGCTCATACCGTCGTATCCGCTGATGTTTGGAATACGTGAAATCCTGTTTCCGACGGGTAAGACAGGGTTTTACTTGCCCATGCTGATTCGTTTGGCTGCTGAGTCGGTCGTTGCACTTCTAGTAGCTGCATGGGCTGTGAACAGGAACCTCTTGAAGGAGGCACGGTGATGCTTCGCAGGATCGTTAATGTCGTTGCCAGAGACCTAAGGTATGCACAAAGAGAGAACATCCTCATTTACGTAATTGCGTTTCCCCTCCTAATTGCAGTGCTACTTAACCTGTTCCTTCCGTCGCTTGAGGACATGGAAATGACATTTGCCCTGGATTCAACCGTACCTAAGGGGATAGCGGAAGAGTTTAAAACATACGGACGAGTAGAATACCATGATGGCCTCGATCGGCTCACCGAGAGGGTGCTCGAGTTTGATGACGTACCGGGGATCTACGTGGACGAGCAGGGGTATCATGTGCTGCTTGAAGGAAACGAAGCAAGCTTTGTCAGGGAGCTCCCCGGAGCCATCTTGGATCAGCTGCTTTATGGCCAGGAGCTGGTAACAGTGAAGATGGAGAGCCATGGAGTGGGATCTTCACTCACACGAGAGTTCGCGGTGATTCTGACCATACTCGGGTCAATGATCACTGGGGGGCTCGTGATAGCCTTCAGCATTGTGGAGGACCGGGCGTCCCGAAGCCTTCGAGCGCTTGCAGTTAGTCCTCTGAACACTCTGGAATACCTCTTGGCCAAGAGTGCCCTTGGGTCACTTGTCGCTTTAGTCTTATCCCTGGCAAGCGCTTTCGTGCTCGTAGGAACTGCGATCAACTACGTGAGGTTAACGGCAGCTTCCCTGTCCTCGTTGGGGATCACGCTTCTGTTTGGGTTGCTCATTGGACTTGTCGCGCATAACCAACTCACTGCTATTGCGGCAACCAAGATATTGATCCTGCCTTTCATGGGAGTCCCGGTGGCGCTCATATTTATACCACAGGGCATCAAGAGTATGTTCTACCCGTTCCCTATGTACTGGTCATTTGAATCGCTGTACAGGGTAGTGGTATCTACAGATCTGCCGATTGCAGCTACAAACGTGCTCTGCATCGGCCTTTCGGTGGCTCTGATTCTTCCGCTGATCCCTGGACTGAGACGGGCGTTCAGGTTGTAACTGAGGGAGGAGGTGAAGCGTATGTCCAATGTTCCTACATGGGTATGGGTGATCGTCATACTGGGAGTGATCGCGCTGCCGCTTAAGATCAAGGTCTGGAAGAATCTGCTTTCACGGAAAAGGGACGAGTGATTTTCCCCTTACTGTTTCTGCGAGCCGGTGTTGCGGCATCAGGTGACAATTACAGCTTGTGTCACGCAGAAGGAAAGTCTGTTGCGGTAGTGGTAGCTGGAGGTCATATGATGTAAAAATGGCGTTAAAGAAGGGGCTGGCAAGGCATCCGGGCCGGCCCCAATTCCTTTGGCGGCTCATCTAACACAGTTGCGGCTGAAAGCTAACAGTCTTTCCCGAAATCATCAGCGCTGGCGATAAATAAAAAATGGTGCCGAAGGTGGGATTTGAACCCACACAGGCGTTTCACCTACGGCGCCCTGAACACCGCGTGTCTGCCAGTTCCACCACTTCGGCTCCACTATCGAACTTTATAATACCATATCAAGGCGGGCTTTTGCAAGACTCATCTCGCCAGCAAGACTAGTAAAAGATATACCAAACCTACCGCAGCGGCAAAGATAAAAAGTATCGGAAAAAAGATCTGGTACGCAGCAATAGTAAAAGCGAGAACGTCAGTCCAGCTAAACTGCTGTTCTTCCTTCGATTTCCCACTCTTTTGCGGCCTGGCTCCATAAACGTAATTTGACATATATCAGTATCCCCTCTTCTTGTCCACGACGTTAATCAACGGTTTATTGTTCTTGTATCGCCGCAAGTTTTCATAGAATACTTCCATTGCCTCTTCCATGTATTCTTCGAATACACCTGCTACATGAGGAGTGATGAGCAAGTTCTGAAGCTGCCACAGCGGAGAGTCGGATGGCAATGGCTCTGTAGCAAATACGTCAAGGCAGGCCCCACGTAACTGGCCGGATTTTAGTGCCCAAAGCAACGCCTCCTGCTCCACAATGTTTCCTCTGGCGATATTAACGAGCAGGGCGTCTGGCTTCATGAGAGCGAGTTCATCCCTGCCGATATATCCTTTGGTTTCCCCAGTCAGCGGAAGACAGATTACCACATAGTCAGCTGATGGCAGCAAGCGTGACAATTCCTCGGGACCATATACCCTGTCCACATATGGGACCGGCCTTGGGGTCCTCACAGTGCCTGTCACGGTCATTTCAAAGGCTTTGGCTAATTTCGCTACCTGGCTACCAATACTGCCCAGCCCCAGTACAGCCATGGTCTTATTCCGAAGCATTCGCGACTGGCCCCGCTCCCACCTGGCTGCTTGCTTGGCCAGCACATACTTAATCATGTGTTTTTCAAAGCTAAGGAGCATAGCAAACACATGCTCTGCGATGGCGTGAGCGTGCATGCCGCGTGTGTTCGTTAGTATGACATCGCTTTCAACTAGTTCAGGAAATAAGAGTCTGTCCACGCCAGCACTGGTAACTTGAATCCATTTGAGACCCTTGGCCGCTCTCAGAAACGTTGCATCAAAACGACCTCCCAACAGGATTTCTGTACCTTCGGCGTGTTTAGGCATTCTCTCGCGGTCACGTTCGATATGTATGTCGGCATCCGGACAAATATCCAATATTCTGTTCTTCTGTTCTTCGGTGAGCTCATGTGTAGAGAGGATCTTCACCTTACCGCCACCTACCCTCTCCCTCGAGTGTAAAGCATAAGATACATCCTGTAATTCCTCTTTACTTTCTGTACAAACTCCCGCGTCTCCTTCAGCGGGATCCAATCGATCCCGGTGCTATCTTCACACTCTGCAAGCCATCTTTTCACCCGCGTCCGGCCCCCGTTATATGCGGCAAGCGCGTGGTCAATGTTCCCGTTGAACTCCTCCACAAGAAAACTCAAGTACCACGTGCCTATCGTGATGTTCACTTCGGGTTCAAGGAGTAATTCGTCATAAAAAGGGCTTACCGGCACGCGAGAAGCTACCCAGCGCGCTGTCTCAGGCATGACCTGCATGAGACCTATCGCGCCCTTCGGCGATACTACGTCGTGCCTGAAACCACTTTCCACGTTTATCACCGCAGCGACAAGCATAGGATCGATACCGTTGGCACCGCCTTGGGCGACGATTGTGTGGAAGTGCTTTAGCGGGTATAGCCACCTGAGTGTAGTCACGAACAACAACACACCAAAAAGCAGACACAATACAAGACAAGCGATGGTAATCCTGACTATGCGGTTCAAACGAAGCCCTCCGATGATTCTATCTCTCTCCACAACTGCATAACCTGTTTTTCAGTATTCTCTCTGGTGTCCGAGTTGTCAATCACCACATCCGCGTACTTTCTCTTTTCATCCAGTGGCATTTGCGCAGAAACCCTTAATATAGCGTCTTTCATACTGTATCTATCGCGCTCCAAAAGTCGCCTGATCTGGGTGTGGGAGTCAACCCATACTAGCCACACGGTATCGACCATATAGGTAAGACCTGCTTCTATGAGAAGGGGTACGTCTAAGACCACAACCTTTTCTCCTCGTTCGCGTGCTGCCTGAATAAGCTCTTGGACCATCGCAACGACGCGGGGATGAACGATCTGATTGAGCAGGGCAAGCTTATCAGGGTCAGCAAAAGCGATAGAGGCAAGGCGCTTCCGATCCACTTCGCCCTGTGGGCTCAGAATCTGGTCACCAAAAGCCCGTACGACCTCTGCAAACCCTGCAGTTCCAGGCGCAATTGCGTCTTTGGCCAGCTTGTCCGCATCAATGATGTAAGCACCCAGGGCTCTTAGCATCTCCGCGACGGTGCTCTTTCCGCTCGCAATTCCACCAGTCAACCCAATTACGATCAAATTCATAGGCACCCCTTCATAGAGCAGCTATTCTGAGTACCGCCAGCATAAGCAGAATGAACCCGGGTAACATCCTGAACGTTCCAAGCGCCCTACCGCTAAGCGCCTTGCCCGCGAGCTCCCCGATCTTAACTAGCAGCATTTGTCCAATTCCCACACTCACCGGGACCAGTACGAGGTGCGCACCGGTCAATCCCGCACCCAGGCCCGCTCCCATCGCATCCACGGCCAGCGCGATCCCTAGGAGACATGCTTCCCCAGGGCTTATGGTACCTGATGCATCTGAATCCGCCACTATGGGTTCGCGCAGTATCTGCACAACCACTCCGAGCGTGGCGAGCCTCAGTTGAAGCAGCGTTTCCTTCGTTTGAACCGCGCGCCTCTTCACCAGTGCCCCTTTAATGCTCCATAAACCCACAAGCCCCAGTATGGCCGCGCCTGTCAGCGTGCTGAAGCGCGCACCGGCGACCCTGCAAATCAGTTCGCCGGCGGTCATAGTCGCCAGCACCCCCGCGGCGGAGATCGAGTTGATCACCAAGAGTGAAACAATCGGGATTCTTATGTGCCGCATACCGTAGGTGGCACCTACAACAAAGCCGTCCATGCTCACCGCCAGTGCGAGCATGAACGCACGTAGCAGTTGCAAATATCCTCGCCCCCAAACCTGGATTGACGATAACAATGTATTGGGAGCAAAGACGATAGGTGCCTGTCCTCAGGAAGCGCCGCCTCAGTCGGCGGGTTCTCCTAACGAATACGTCGCTTGGGCCTGCGAAGTAAGTCCGGCTGATGTAACACCAAGACCTCTCAGTTCAGGTACAACTAGGTAATAAAGCGCTCCGTGGTACACTGGAATCCATGGCATATCTGACAGTACAAGGGTCTCCGCTTGCCTGTAAAGCGCCTGGCGAACCGCGAGATCTCCCTCTCTTTCCGCCCGTTCAATCAGTTTATCTACCTCAGCGTTGACATAGCGCATCTCGTTGAACGGGCTCTTTGAGTGAAAGGGCATTGCGATGAACGCATGTGGGTCATGATAGTCCCCTTCCCAGCCGAGGGAAAAGGCATGCATCTGTCTGTCGTAAAGCTGCGACAGGAAAGCGGACCATTCCAGTAACTCAACCCTTACTGATATACCGAGGTTTTCCGAGAAGCTCCTGGCGTAGTACTCCCCGAGCAGCTGCCCGACAGGAGCATCAGGAATGCAGATTACCATCTCGGGCATTTCCTCGGGTATATATCCCGCGCTATCTAACAGCCGCCTGGCCTCTTCTGGGTCAAAGCGTATGGCATCGTTCTCATCTGATCCCCCAAGCCCCGGCGGGATGTATCCTCCGGCGGGAATCCGGGTACCTTTCCAGACCTCCTTCACCAGGGTATCCCTGTCCAGCGCGAGCGCCATCGCTCTTCGTACAAGCGGATCGGCAAACGGCTTATACGCCGCGCTGTTCAGCCCGATATAAAACACAGTAGGTCCGGCCACCTCCAGCAGCTGGCCTGTCAGATCCTCTCTATCGCGTACCCACGGTACGAGTGACGGAGTCACATCTATCACCTGGAAGAACCGTTCAATGTACCTTGTCGCGAGCTCTATCTGATCCTCGTCATAGTAGACCTCAAGTCTTTCAATTTCCGGAGGACCGGGGACGTAACCCGGAAAAGCAGCAAAGCCCACCCTGCCGCTTTTCTCCCAGGCTATGAACGAAAACGGACCCGACCCGACTGGACGTTCCGGGTCTACAGTCTCGGGGACGATGTACGCAACCGGCTGTGCCAGTTTTGAAAGAAAATGCACCCTGGGACCGTAAAGCGTGATGCTGATGGTCCTTGCATCCAACACCTTAATACCTGACACACTCTGCACGCGACCCTGGAGGCTCTCTCTTGAGCCTACGATGTCGCCGAGGTATTTCAAGGCGTCAGGCGCCCCCGTGTCCTTCTGCAGCGCTCTCGTTAGGCTTCGTTCCACGTCCTTTGCTGTCAAGGGCGTGCCATCGTGAAACGTGAGCCCCTCACGTAGCACAAACGTATACACCTGACCATCCTGGGATACTTTCCATGATTCAGCCAGTTCAGGCACGGGGTAACCTTCAGCACCGATGGAAACAAGCCCGGAGTAAAGGTTTTGTACAACAAACCTTTCTGCCGCAGTGACAGCGTATACCGGGTCCAGCGTGTTGATGCTTCCCGTCAGGCCCACCCTCAGAACACCTGTGTCCAGCCGGGAAATCCGTACGGGTCCGTCTACAGTACCTGAGGGAACCCGGATGCAACCAAAAAGGCCAACGACTAAAACCACAATAATAGCTAAGAAGACTCTCCTCAATGCAGCTCCTCCATATCATACCAATTGGGCCCGACCTTCAGGTCCACGCGAAGGGGTACGCTCAGTTTTGCTACCCCTTCCATTTCTTTGCGAACCAGGTCTGCAACGGTTGTAAGTTCGTCAGGGGGTAGCTCGAAGATCAACTCATCGTGCACCTGGAGCACCATGCGGGCCGTCAGGCGTTCTTCCTTAATCCTACGATGAATCCTCACCATAGCCATCTTGATTATGTCTGCGGCGGTCCCCTGTATGGGAGTGTTCATGGCGGTTCTCTCTGCGAACCTCCTGACGGCCACGTTGCCAGCGTGAAGGTCAGGCAACGGCCTTCTCCGTCCAAACAGAGTGGTGACGTAACCCATGCGGCGAGCCTGGCTCACCACGTTGTCAATGTATTGCTTTACGCCGCTGTAGCGAGCAAAGTAGTTATTGATATACTGCCTTGCCTCCTCCCGGGACACGCCCAGATCGCGCGAAAGCCCAAAATCACTAATCCCGTATACTATACCAAAGTTCACCGCCTTAGCCCTGCGCCTCATCTCGCGTGTCACTTGTTCCATGCCCACGCCGAACACCTCGGAAGCGGTCCTTGTGTGAATGTCTTCGTCATTCAAGAACGAATCTGTCAGCGTAGCATCGCCTGAGATGTGCGCCAGCACGCGCAGCTCGATCTGGGAGTAGTCCGCTGCCAGGAGAATCAGCCCGCGACTTGCTCTGAATACTTTCCTGATACGCCTGCCCAATTCGGTTCTGATGGGTATGTTCTGCAGGTTGGGCTCGGAACTGGATATCCTCCCGGTGGAGGTCACCGTCTGATTAAAAGTGCTGTGAACACGGCCCGTAGCGGGGTTTATCACCGCAGTGAGACCTTCCACGTAAGTGCTCAACAGCTTGAGCACCTGCCGGTACTCGAGTATATCCCTGCAGATCTCGTGCTGTTCGGCCAGTTGTTCAAGCACCTCGGCGTCTGTGGACGGGCCTGTCTTTGTCTTCTTAATTACGGGAAGGCGAAGTCTGCTAAACAGCACCTCGGCGAGTTGCTTCGGCGAGTTAATGTTGAACTCACAACCTGCAAGTGCATGGATGCGCGCAGCGAGCCGGTCGCCTGCTGCCCTGAGCTCTTTGCCTATCTCGCATAGCCCGTCGGGGTCCACCTCCACGCCGGTGTTCTCCATTTCTGCAAGCACCCGGCACAGTGGCATCTCGACCTCCCGAAAGAGCTGAGCAAGACCCATGTCCTCAAGCCGCCGGGTGAGTACGGGAAGCAGCCTGGCCGCTGCTTGAACCCTGCTTCCCAAGTATGTGTTTAGTACCTCATCTTCGATTCGAGAAAACGGCACCGCAGCCCTCCCCGTGCCCAGGATGTCCTCTGGCTCCGGAACTGAGAGATCCAGCATCTCCTTGGCCAGATCAGCCAGCCTGTACCGGTTTCTTGTGGGGTCAAGCAAGTAAGCGGCAATGATGGGATCGAAATGGACTTCCCCGGGATCAAGACCCTGGGATATAAGGTAACGCAGCACGTCTTTGCAGCTCCAAACGTTTCTTGAAACATCATACTGGAAACCGGGACTTAGCCGATGGATTAGAGAAGCTGCCTCGTTTGACAATCCATGCCCGCAAAAACGGGCCACGTACGCACGCGCGCCTACGAATATTGCCAACCCCGCAGGTTCAGCGCCGTCCGACTCAACAAGCATTGTGTACGCTCCCTCAGCCTTCATGCGCTCAAGCAGCTCGGAGATGCGCGCCATCTCAATCTTCCTGACCTCCACCTCTTCCGCAGTGGCAACGCTGTTCAGAGGAAGAGTCCCCACCCTCCCTAGCAGGCTGTAGAACTCCAGGTCCTTGAGCAGCCCGACAAGCCGGGGCGTATCGGGAGTATTCATGGTACACGCAGTGATCTCCAGCTCAAGCGGGACATCCACTGATATTGCCGCAAGTCTCCGGCTGAGCTGAGCACTCTCCCAGTGTTCCTTCAGTAGTTTTCTCACCCGGTCCGGCGACACCTGGTCGATATGTTCCCATATGCCTTCAAGCGAGCCGTAGTCTTTTATGAGGCGCAGCGCGGTCCTTTCCCCAATACCTGGTACACCAGGGATATTGTCCGACTGGTCTCCCATCAACGCCTTAACGTCCACCAATTGAGCAGGATTTACCCCGAATTCCGCCCGCACGGCATCCTCGTCGAACCTTCTTACCTCCGAAATGCCCTTCTTCGTAAGCACAGCGAGTACTTTATCTGATACCAGCTGCAACACGTCGCGGTCACCAGTGAACAGCACTGCCTGCACTCCCCGGTCTTTGGCCATCTTCGCCATTGTACCCACCACATCATCCGCCTCGAACCCTTCCACCTCGACGACGGGAATGCCCATGGCAGAAAGCACGTCTTTTAAGACAGGCATCTGTGCCCGGAGCTCCTCTGGCATCGCCTTTCTGTGCGCCTTGTAGAGATCAAATTCTTTGTGCCGGAACGTAGGAGCGCTCTTATCGAATGCACACACGACGTAGTCTGGCTGTTCTGTGTCAAGCACTCGAAACAGCATTGTCAAAAACCCGTATATAGCGCCTGTTCTCCTGCCGTCCCTGGTTGTGAGAGAAGGTAGCGCATAAAAGGCGCGGTTTGCCAGACTATTACCGTCGATAAGCACAATCTTTTTCACAGATAGCTCCTCCCCGAGCATACTATGTTCACTTTGACCTGTCTGGATACCTTCTGGGAATTGAGCCCAATGTCCTGCTTTGCAGACAGACATAAGTCAGTTCCCGATGTATGCTCGCTCAAGAACGTTGAGCAGTGCTTGTCTTCTCCCTTCTTTGGCTTATACCTTACTAAGTATCACCTCGGAGAGGGTGGGGCTTCCGGCGCTTGTTTTCATATTTGACCCATTTGCGAACAAAAAAGGCCGGTTAAACCGGCCCCCTTTGGTACACCCGCTACTTGAAAAGCACTCTCTTGATCCAAATCAGGATGCCAACTCCGACCGCGACCGTAATCACTACCGGCAAGACACCTGCAAGGAAGACTAGTATGGCTGAGAACGAGTCCACTATCGCTTCTATAGATTTCTTAAACGCGTTGCGGATCTTATCCCAAAGCCCCGGCTCCTTGGGTGGCTCCTCTTCCCGGACCTCCCTGAGGTTCAGGTTGATGGTGGAAAGGCTGACCAGGTTATCAAGATACCTAAGCTGCCCCTGGTACATCTCTAGCTCGGTTCTTACGCGGGTCAATTCCATCTCTATACGCAATATTTCATCAACTGTCTTTGCCTCTCCCAGAATGACCAGGAGCCGCTGTTCCTGGGTTCTAAGTGCTCTCAACCGACTCTCTGTGTCTACATACTCCTGAGTAACATCCTGCCCTGAGGCTGATTCGCTGATCACCTCGCCCATGCTCTTGAACTGGTCAAGCGCAGTTGCGAAGTTCCTTTCCGGGATTCTCAGGACGTACCTGCCGAACCTGTTGTCTTTGTCCTTCCATAGCGCCGATTCCTGGACATACCCTCCGAGACTCTCAGCCAAAAGCGGTATCTTTCTGAAGGTGGGTTCGAATTCTTCCTTCTCTACACGCACCTCGAGGTCTGCTCGCTTTATCACCTTGCGGTCAAACGTCTGCTCCAAACGACTTTGCAAACTTTGTGACATGCTCTTTTGGGGGAATTCCCCACCAGTAGCGGCAGTATCTGCACTTGAGAATTCCCGGCTCCCTTCACTCTTGGCTGGAGCGCCTGCAATGTAGTTAGCAGAAGGATCGGTAGGAGCGACCATCTTCGTCTGCCCGACTCCCCTGAAAAGGCCGCCTGAGACTGACAGGAAATAGGTTATACCTATGAGGACAACAAGGAACACTGCCGCTATCTGCACCTTCGAGGAGGAGAGGTAGAGCCTCCTGGCCACTTTCCGCCACGGGCTTGCCTCTTTGGCTTTCACCTTTGCCATAACGCCCGACCGGAACCCGGCAGGTACCTCCACGTCTTCCATGGAGCGGCACAGATCCACAACCTCTCTTAGGGCTTCCAGTTCAGCCCTACACTTTGTACAGGAGGAGAGGTGCTCATCCACTCTTTGTAACTCAGTGTCCGTCAATTCATTATCGATGTAAGGGGATAGCAGCTCCATGCACTCACCGCAGTTCACCTCATCTCCCTCCCTTCACACCTTTGGACGCTCTCCTTCTTGAAAAGTTCCAGCCCGGACAGACGTTGTTTGAGAGCCGTCCTCGCCCTGTTCAGCCTGGATTTCACCGTGCCCAGGGATATGTTCAAGTACACAGCGATCTCCTCGTATGACATCCCTTGGAAGTCTCGAAGCACGACGACCATTCTGTAGTCCTCAGAAAGCGCTTTAATACCATCGATCACCGCTTGCTTGAGTTCTTCACGTTCAACAATCTCTGAAGGTCCGTCCGATGAGTCCACGAGTTGCCTGTATGTCTCGCCATCCTCGGTCACCTTTGGTTGATTCAGGTAAACAGTCTTCTTTCTCTTTTTACGGCGGATCTCGTCAAGGCACACGTTGCATACTATCCTGTACAACCACGTGGAAAAACTTGAATCAAAGCGGAACGAAGGAAGTGCGGTATAAACACGCAAAAACGCCTCCTGTGCCAAGTCCTTTGCGTCTTCCGGGTTGTCGGTCATTCGGTATGCGATATTAAATACCTTCTTCTCATAGATGGAGACAAGTTCAGCAAATGCGTCCTCATCTCCACCCTTGCACCGGGCTACGAGAAGTTCTTCTCGCACCTTATCCAAATGCAACCTCCCCTTTCAAAAGGCACAGGGTCCAAACTCACAAGCGCAGAAATTATGTTCGTAATCTCATGCTTTAAACATTTCAACGAAGAGATAGTCCCTTCCTCCAACGAGTACTATTCCAAGCTGCTGTAAAAACAAGTCTGAAATGGCTTTGACTTCCCGCCCAACGCATGTGCACAACCGCTCTTTCATTGACAATCATCTCACGCGCGTGCTAGAATACAGTTGCGCCGAGATGGCGGAATAGGCAGACGCGGCGGTCTCAAAAACCGTTGAGGGCGACCTCATGGGGGTTCGACTCCCCCTCTCGGCACCAAACGATTTTTCGTATACAACAGGAAGGACCGTTTGGCTGGATATTTAAACGGCAGATTTTGAAGGATCTGCTGTTTTGTTTTTGTTCCTGACTGGATGGCGTAGTCCAAGTGCGGTGCCTTCTATAGAATTATGAAGACGAAAGTACTCTCATGAAAGTTTCGATCATATCATATTCTCTTTCACTCGTTCCTTCCTACTGACTGATACGATAGGTATTTCTACCATGAAAATAAGTGTTTCCGGGCCCGGCAGGCAGAGAAATTCTCAGGCTGAACGTGTGAGATACATGTTCATCAACTGTCAAATGTCTTCGAAAGTTGTTGAACCGCGATGTTGTATGTCTGTTTCACTTTCGCTATCAACTTCTACCAAGTAGCGCCTAAAAGCACAGCAAAAGCAGTTCACGCTCTAACCTGCCCGGCCGGCGGGGCAGGTGGACCAAGGGCTTCTGGAGCCTCGCCCGAAACAGTCACCGCCAAACCGGTACGTCATCCGGCAGACCCGAAAGGCCCACCGTCTTTATCCAGCCTGACAGC
>DYEP01000014.1 GCA_020725675.1 Symbiobacterium sp.
CCAACAAGTGGGGCCTACGGCCCGAGCACTTCGGCGCTCGCGTACCCGGGGCAGGCGCGAAGTTCCGGGAATTAACCCGGAAGCCTCTGGCTTCAGCCAGGGGAGGTTCACTCGATCAAAACGAAGCTGGGGTGAGTGCACCCCGGGCAGTACCTGATGCTTGTTGATGTTCGTTTCTGTTCCAATTGGTAAAATAGACGTGTTCCTGCGGTGCGCCGTACCCCCTGAAAACACCTGCGTTTAGCCTGACCCATAGTGTACCCACTGTAGTTTTTGGTGTGACGGCAGATCAGATATTGACACGGTACCGGGAAAGGATTATAATGGTTATGGGTATATACCCATAACTGGATGGAGATGTTTGTGCCGTGCCCAGACCCCCAAAGCCTCGCTGGGTGAACTTTATACCAAGCGTCACATATTACCAACCCGTGGGCGTGCCCATGGTGCAGCTTGAGGAAATACGTCTGAGCCTTGAAGAGATTGAGGCGCTCAGGCTTGAGGAGCGGGAATGTACTTTCCAGGTCAGCCTCGCTATTGGCCTTGCGTTCCTCCGGGGCTCGGCTTCTGGCGCAGCCGCGGGCGTGGATGGTGGTAGACGGTACAATCGCCCCAGTCATCATGTGGTGAAAGGAGGGAGTAGTATGCCTTACCCTTATGGACCCGGCTGTTGGAAGCCAGGCAGAAGGTGGTATCACGGCTTTGGAGGTTTCCGCGGGGGTATGCCTCAAGGTACAGGACCTGGTCAATGGTTTGGCCGCGGACCCTGCGGCTGGTGGTGGACCAATGCGTGGGGGTTTAAGCCGTATGGCCCCTATCCCGGGGATGAGGCTTCAATGCTTAAAAACCGGGCAGAAGAGCTCAAAGCGGAGCTCGATGAGATCCAGCGGAGACTTGGCGAGATAGAAAAGGGCGAAAAGGACTGAATCGAGTAGGAGGGGGCGGCTAGCCCCCGCCCTCTCACACCACCGTACGTACCGTTCGGTATACGGCGGTTCACCAAGCTTGACTAATGCTTTGGTAACGTGCGGTTAAGCTCATGAG
>DYEP01000108.1 GCA_020725675.1 Symbiobacterium sp.
GCAGATACGGTCCTGTTACCCCAGAGCCTTGAAGACACCAGCGAGTTGAGCGCACCCACATATACGTGGGCCGCAGCGAGGGCATCAAGATCGGACCTTGCCTCTCCCCTCTTCATCGCTTCCTGTATGATGCGGCAGGTGATGTCGATCCATTGGCCCCTGAGCGCAAACAGCCACACCTTGAACTCCTCTCGCATGCCGGTCGCTGCCTCCAGGATGAACCTCGCCGATTCCCTGTTTTCTCCTGCGAATGTAAGAGTGAACAGAGCAATGTCGTATAGCTTCTCCGCAGGCGCACCGTCCTTTGCGCTTCTTTCCGTCAAACCTTCGAAGTACGTGCCGAGCGCATGCCGGTAAATCTCCTCAAGCAGCACCTCCTTGGAGGGGAAGTACAGGTAAACGGTTCCCTTGGCGACATGAGCCTCCTGAGCGATATCCTCCATCTTTGCCCCGTGAAACCCCAGTCTCGAAAACACGGAGATGCCTGCATCAATTATGCTCTTGCGTTTGTCGTCACCTGCCACGCAAATCAGCTCCTGACTTTCTTGAGTATGAGGTCAGGTACTCGTATTCCGCCAGCGCCAACCTGTATTGGTATAATGCATCGAGGTAGGCTGCCTCTGATTGCGCAAGCGAAAGTTCCGCCATTTGGACATCGTGGTAGGTGCAGAACCCGGAAACATACACGGCCTCGGTCAGTTTGAGCCTGCGCTCTGCCTCGCGGGCGGAGACAAGATACATCTCCTTTTTTGCTTTCGCCTCCTCTAGCCGCTCGTATGCGATGTAGACGTCAAGGCGTACGTCTTCCCTGACCATCATCAGGTTCGCGTACGCTTCCTCAACGGCCGCCTCAGCCATAGGCAATGCGTAGGGGTTATCCCGGGGCGTTACGCCTGAAAGGTATTCTCTCAGCCACTGCAAGAATGCCACCGGGTCCTCCGGTATTTCGCCTTCGCCGGGCGTAGCAGGAAGCAACGGCATATAACTTGAGGGGTACTCACTCGCCAGGTCCCTGTCTAGTTGTTTAAGCTCTACCATTAGTGTGGCTTGGTACACCTCAAACCGCCTCGAAAGTGCCAGCGCCTCCATTTCGGAGGGCGCCTTCGGGTCCTCCCGTTCGGGCAAAGAGTTGACAATCTCAAAGTCGTGGATAAGAGGCATTCCCATCAGTCTGTTCAGTGCCATCTTGGCCATGCGCACCGCAGTGGCCGCGGAGAACGCGTTCATCCAGGCCTCCTTCTCCGCCATGACTGCCTGGTGAAGGTCGTTTTCTGGAACTAACCCTGCTTCGTACATCTCCCTCACAAGTCGGGTCTTGCTCTGCATGCGCTCCTTTGCCCGCTCGGCGAATACCTGCCACTCCTTTGCTTTCAGAAGAGAGTAGTATGCCTGTTCGGCTGCAAAGTGAAGCTGCTGTTCTACAGCAGTCTTGGCCCTCACGGCGATGAGGTAATAGGTGAGCGCCTCAAACGGCCTTAGGTATTTTATCTGTGCGGTTTCGTAGCTGTTAACTGCTTCAGGTGCTATCGCGTCCGCTATTTCTGATGCCTGCTTGTATGTAAGGTACGCCTGTCTTGCCCGGGCTTCAGCCAGCGCCAAGGCAGGGCTTGACATGACTGCCTTCATCTTCACATCAGACAGAGTATACTCTATGAGCTCACTTTCAGCCCGGGCTACGCCGGAAAGTGCTCCAGTAAACAAAAAGCAAAGGAGCGCGCATGTCAATACCCTCCTCACGGGTTCCCCCTCCGTTCAAGTAATCTGGCAATTCCTGTTGCCAAATCGTCGAAGTATGTGTAGACTGCAGGTATAAGAAACAGAGTAAGCAGCGTGGACAAAGACATCCCGCCTATAATGGCAGTGGCAAGGGGTGCCTGCAGTTCTCCACCCCGACCTCGGCCCACTGCCAGCGGTGCAAGTCCCAGGATCGTGGTTATGCTCGTCATCAGGATGGGTCTCAGTCTGGCCACACCAGCATGCAGAATCGCCTCTGTGCGCTCCATTCCGCACCTCCGCTGCTGCAACAGATAGTCTACGAACACAATGGCGTTGTTCACCACGATGCCTGCCAGCGTTATAATACCGATGAGCGACGTTACGTTCAGCGACCTGCCTGTGATGAACAATGCAAATACCGCGCCCACCAGGGCGACTGGGACCGTAGTCATAATGGTGAACGGATGTACCAAGGATTCGAATTGAGCGGCCAGCACCATGTACACAAGTACCACCGAGAGCGCGAGCGCCCAGGTCAAAGAACCGAACGCCTCTCTCATCTCCCTGGTTTCTCCTCCAAACTCCACCGTATAGCCATAAGGGAGTCTGATGCTCCCCACTGCCCGCTCTACGTCTTCCATGACAGACCCAAGGTCTCTGCCCGACACACTCGCAGTCACGCTGACCATTCGCACCTGACCCTGGCGCACGATGGTCGAAGGACCCCTCACCCTCTGGATGTCTGCCATGTCAGCGAGGGTGACGCGCGCACCCTGCGGCGAAAGAAACGCAAGTCCCGCAACAGAAGCGGGGTCCTTCCTGTCCGCTTCAGGGTAGACTACTACCACGTCCATCTCCGTACCCCACATCCGCGCTCGGGTGGCTGTCTCGCCCGATACGGCCGTCTTGACTGTAGAGCCTACATACGCTGTGGACAGGCCAAAATGAGAAAGAAGGTCCCTGTTTAATACCACCCGCATCTCAGGGAGCCCGTGACCCACACTCGTTTTCACTTCCCGGGTACCCTCCACTTTGCTCACAAGAGAGGCGATGTCGTCGGCCAGGTCATTCAGCACGGTTAGGTCGTCGCCTTTGACAATCACGTCAATGGGAGCTCCAAAGATGGACTCCTCTCCCGCCACACCGCCTTGGGCCGTGACCCGGATCTCCGCCCCTGGAATTCTGCTGAATGCCGTCCTGAGTTCTTCAGCCACTTCCGCTGTGCTGCGTCCAGCTCTCTTGAGCCTGATGGACACAGAGCCTACATCAGTGCCGGATGAACCGCCGAACATACTCCCTCTGGACCCCGTGCGCGCAAACACTGCCTCTACCTCTTGAACGGAAAGGGCGGTATTCTCAATCACCTGCACTATTTGGTCTGTTTCCGAAAGCACCGTGCCCTGGGGCATGATTACATCCACCCGGATCTCTCCCCTATCAAGCTTCGGAATAAACTCGCTGGGAAGCACCTTCACTATGACCACAGCCGCAACGACGGATACTAGCGCCCCGGAAACCACCCAGGCGCGGCGCTTAAGGCTCAAGCCAAGCCATCTCCTGTAAGTCGCGATCAACCGGTCAAGGTTCCTGCCAAACCAAGAGTAAAAGCCGCTCATAACCCCGGGTTGTCCACCTTTTGAACCAAGCACCTGTGAATATAGCATGGGCACAAAAGTCAGCGAGACGATGAGAGAAGCCAGAAGGGAAAAGGACACCGTGACGGCAAGCTGGCGGAAGAGTTGGGAAGCCAGCCCTGTTATGAATAGGATCGGGAGAAACACCACGATGGTTGTGAGAGTGGAGGCGGTCACCGCCATTCCCACCTCTTCCGCGCCGGTAGCAGCGGCCTCCGCCGGCAATAGCCCTGCCTCCCTATGTCTTGAGATGTTCTCCAACACTACTATCGCATTATCCACCAGCATGCCCACTCCCAATGCCAGACCGCCAAGAGACATGAGGTTTAGTGTGAGGCCCGAAAAATACATGAGAATGAAGGTGCTGATGATGGATATGGGTATGGCAAGGCCGATGACGATGGTGGTCCTCACGTTCTGCAGAAAACCCAAGAGAATCAGCACTGCAAGTACGCCGCCGGTCACTGCGTTGTTCGCTACTGTCCTGATGGACCTGCCTATAAACTGCGACTGGTCTTCCGCCACTTCTATGGTTACCCCAGTCGGGAGCTCTTTGGAAAGGTCCTGGAGCACCTTTCGCACCCGCCCTGCGATCTGCACCGTATTGGCTCCGGACTGCTTCTGTATGTATACGCCAACGCTCGGCCTGCCGTTTAGCCTTGCGATCTGACTGCGCGAGCTTTCCACCAACTCCACGTGAGCGATTTCCGATAACGCCACGCTCATGCCCAGCGGAGAGTTGACTCTCACCCGGCTTATGTCATCCAGCGATGAAAACTCACCGATGGTGCGCACAACGATCCTGCGACCCGCCTCCTCCACTACGCCCCCGGGCATGTTTAGGTTCTCCATGCGGAGCGCCTGGAGCACCGCTGACGGCGTAAGCGCGTAACCCTCCATTACAACCGGGTTTAGCGTCACCTCGATCCTCTGCCTCACCCCGCCGAGTACGTTCGCCATTGCCACGCCTTCAATGCGCTCAAGTCTCTTCTTGATCACGTCCTCGACCAGGCGTGTCAGTTCGGTAAGGTCATCAGTACCCGAAACACTGATCTGCATGATGGGCATTGCCGAAGGGTCCGCCTTGATGATCATCGGGTCAGTAGCGCCGTCAGGTAAGTATCGCCTGATCATATCCACTTTCTCCCTGATGTCCATCGCGGCCGCATCCATGCTGGTTCCCCACTCAAACTCGGCGATGACGGTAGACAGCCCTTCCTGGGTTTCCGAACTGACGCGTTTCAGGTTACCCACGCTGCCCACTGCTTCTTCTATAGGCCTTGTGATGAGGTTCTCCACCTCCAGCGGGCCAGCTCCTTCGTACCTCGTGATCACCACCACAACAGGAAAGCTCATTTCAGGAAGCAGGTCTATTGATATACCAGAAAGAGAGACTGCTCCAAGGAGCAGCACCATCAATACCATCATTAAGGTTGTCACGGGTCTCCGGATGGCCAGCCTGGAGATGGACATCACCAGTTCCCCCCCTCAACTGTCACCCGCACACCCGGGCTCAGGTAGTGCTGCCCCCGTATAACTACCATGTCCTGTTCACTTAAACCTTCGATGACCTGTATCCAGGTTCCATCCGAGAGCCCGAGTACCACGCGCCTTTCGTACGCGTGATTATCGTTGACAGTGAACACGTAGGCGTCCTGGTCCTCTCGCAGTACCGCCGCTAACGGTATGATCAAGACGTCCACGGCGGAGTCTTCTACAAGGGTCAGACGGGCGAACATGCCTGGCAGAAGATACCCGGGGTTGCCGATCCTGACCCGCATTTGGTACACCCGTGTGCGCGCATCCGCTGCAGGGCTCACATGTACCACTTCTCCTTCAGTGGTATAGGTGATAGAAGGCACTTGGACCTGTACCCTGTCTCCGCGGCGGACTCGTGTCACCTGACGCTCGGTCAGCGGGAAGTCAACCTCCAGCATCTCGTCATTCACAACACCTGCCAGGGGCAGGCCAGGTGATACCAGGTTGCCCACTCGGGCGTTGACGTAGGATACCTTGCCTTTGATGGGAGTTCGTACAACAGCCTGGGCCAGCTGCAGCCGTGCCAGTTCAAGCGCGGCCTCAGCCTGGGCGACCGATGCTCTCACCGCATCGATCGCGTCCTTAGGTGCGCCTCGCTGCACAATCTCCATCTGTTTGTTCGCTATGTCTAGCTGCGCGCCGGCCACCTCGTACTGGGTCCTGGCCTGATCCCGTTGCTGCCTGGAGACTGCGCCCACGGCATACAGCGCTTCCATTCTCTCGTAGGTCTCTTTCGCGTTGTTGTACGCAGCTTCGGCCTGAGCCACCGCCGCCTTCGCTTGAGCCAGTTCTGCTTCGGACGCGCCAGCAGTAAGCCTCCGAAGGTTGGCCCAGGCAGCATCAAGGGCAGCTTCTGCCTGCTTTACGTATGCGCGGAGTTCGTCCGTTTCAAGAACTAGCAGCGCCTCGTTGACCCCCACTTCGTCTCCGACGCGAACGAAGACCTGTTCTACTCTTCCTGCGATTTTTGAGCTGATCTGGGCTTCATCGGATGCCGCAAGCACTCCCTGGGAATGTGAAACAACGAATACCGAGCCTCGCCTCACTGGTTCCAGGGCCACAGCCACTGGCTTCTCCTCAACCGCTCTTGAGCTGGCGCAGCCCTGAAGCAACACAACCATCACAGCTGCAGCAGCTACCCACATGCAGGCTATCCTTTTCATCCAGGCACCCCTCACTGACTGACCAGTCAGTATAATCATATATCGGGCCACACCTGGTGTCAATTCGACCGATGCGAAGTTACCGTTCAGGCCCGCACGCTGCCGTAACGCCACACGGCACAGTGAAAGTCTTCTTCCAACTCAAGATCTCTATGCATTCGCACGGCGAGGACAATGATGCTCATGCCTGGTACATGTGTTCACTCACGGCCTTCTCTTTGCAGCCCCATCTCCTGCAGTAGTCTTTTTAAAAAAGGTCCGGCCTGACCGTCCGCAAGTGCTTTCAGCGTGCCTGCCCCCATATTTACCAGGGCTGCCCGGATCAGCCTTGGGTCAAACGAGCCGAGGTCTTGAGTAATGTCTCGGTAAGCTCGGGCAATAGCCGTGCAGACAGCCCGGTTCGTGATGGCAGCAGCAATGGGATCCCCCTCCAACACATCGCCCAGGTGCGAGAGTACACTAACAAGACTTGGCACTGCGGGTCTTATCACAAATACTGCGGGTGTGCCGCGCTGTATTTCTATGGCATGGCCGATCACTGTACACGACACGATCCTGTTGCTGCCAAGAGACGATACATGGCCTGTGGCCATGTCAGCCACAAAAGCTTCTGCAGGTAATAGACTCAACAGCTTCTGCCCCACTTCATCAATGCTCTCTGCAGGCACCGCAAGCAATACCACGTCGCTTTCAGCAGCATCGCGCAGGTCGCCTGAAGCCCTTACCGCGAGCTCTTCCCGGACCTCCGCAACGCGCCGTGCGTCCGAATCAATGACAACCAGCTCAAAGTGCGGGGCAAGACGCACGGCCATGGACTTCCCCAGTTTTCCGGCTCCAACAATTGTGACCCTCACTCTTTCACTCCTCTTGAAAGTTTTTTGCTCTCTCTTATACTATCGGCCACGCTAGAAAAATGCCATTGCCCGGCTCATAGGATCGCTGCCCGACAAGGGAATGATATCTCCTGGAGGTGGCTTTTGTGAAGCACTGTCGGATATGCGAAGGTCTCGGTACGGAAGTGCTGTCCTGCCCGGACTGCGGTGAACCCATGGAGGATCTCGGAACGTCACAAGACCAGGAAGATCCCTATGCCCCGTATTTCCCTGACGCGTTGGAGACAAGCGGCGCTGCCTGCACCCACTATTTTTGGTGTGAAGACTGCCAGCAAGGTGCCACTTTATGGTGCTGAGCAAAATCAATCGGGGGTCACAAAAGACCCCCGAGTACTCTGTGTTTTCACCTGACAGTTTGCGCCCTACTCGCAGGTTATTGCTTCCACAGGACATGACTCACGTGCCTCATCGCAGCACGGGTAATCCTCGCAGTTTACGTCCTTGGCGTAAGCAACATCATCTCCCATCTCAAACACGTCCGGGCAAATTTGCTCGCACAGCCCACATGCGATGCAGAGGTCAGGATCCACCTTAGGCTTTGCCACATACATCTCCTCCTTTTGTGATCCGGGCTCTTCCTACACGAGCTATTATACCTCTCGTGGAAGCGGATAACAAACCCAAAAACCCTTCTTTTGCCACTCAATGGGAACCCGGGGCAAAGTCCGCCCGGGTACGGAGTTCAGAGTTAGCGGTTGGTGACTGAATTACCGACTGTAAGGTGACTGTCTGCATTTCTTTTACCAGCCGCATCGCTTCAGCTAGGACAGCCAACGCCTCGCGCGGGTTATGAAACCCGCGGCTGTTAGCCGAAAACACCCAGTCATATCGGAGAAATGCACGAAAATGCAGCTCCCGGGCACGGTTTATCATGTCGGAATCTGCCCCGGGAGTACCGATCGCCCATCTTAGCATCGTGATGCTTCTGACCAATTCATCTTCCACCTGTGACAGCAGACGTGTAACCTCTTCCTGCGCCTGCCGCACGCGCTCCCTGAGATAGTCGTCGCCCTGGCGATGGCAGACACCGCATGAAGTTGAAGGATTCTCAAGAGGACTTGCGAAGTCATGCGACGTGATCTTTCGGTTGCCCACCACCTTAAATGGCATATGACAGTCCGCACAAGCTACTCCAGCCGTAGAATGGGTGCCGCCGAGGAAAAACTCATAATCGGGGTGGCGGAGCTTTACAAGTCCCGTGCCTGTCATGGCGTGTACCCATTCGCGGTATGGATACGTGGAAGAGAAATAGTGCTCGACTGCGTTTACATCAGGCGACTGCTCCCATGGGATGCTGAGCGCTCCGGAGTGCTGATCGAAGTAGTAAGTGATGTGGCACTGGGCACACACCAATACCCGCATTTCCTGACGCCCTGTCTTGTCCAGGTCTCCACCGGCTCTGGTGTACGCCTCAACAAATGGCTGCCGGGTAAGACGAAGGCCCATCGTTTCACTGTCGTGGCAATCACTACATGACACAGGGTGCGTCACTTCTTTCCTAAGTTCCGGGAAAGGCGCGCCGAAAAACTGGCCGCCGAGTGCCAGCATTAGCTTGGGGGCATCGGCCGACTTGCACGTTAGACACCCAGCCTTGTTACCTCGTGCAGCTACCTCACGCTCCACATCTTTGAGCGAGTAAGGATGTCCGCGTACCTCCCTGATACTTTGGGCAGCGGGCAGACCCGCCCAGATCACCTCCAGGGCCGGCCGGGTATCTATTTTACGCGGAGGTAACTCGATGCTCTCTGCTTCTTGCCTCAGGAGATAGGATTGATAGTGGTCCGGAAACCACTTTCCCCAGCCCGCAGGATCGGGGTCACCTTGTTCGATTCGCCAACTGAGAGGCGGACGGGAAGGAAGCACGTGCCGATGATAATATTGTCTGACCAGGAGGGCTCCTGCGCCTGCCCCCGCAACCAGAAACAGGGTTGCAAAAAGGATGGACCGTACCGGTCTGCTCCGGCCCCTGTCCCAGTCACTGTGGTTGTGCTTTCTGTTGCGTTTGAGGTTAAGCACAGCTATTGCCAGTGCTAGTACAGAAAAGGGTAACCAAACCCATGGGTTTTCGGACTGCTTTTTCATCACGTCGCCCCCAACCTGTGGACCGTATGGCGATGACACCGTGTACAGTCTAGTTCCTCAGGTACTTGCCTCAACATAGTACCGTGGCAGCGGCGGCAATTCTCCCGGACAATGCGCGGTGTCGGAGGCTTGACTCTATAGACAGAAGGCGTGAGCCCGATGAAATAAGAATAAAGGTCCCGCAGTGCATAGCGTGGCTCGTAGTACAGCCTGCGTATGTCCTGCGGGATGTGGCAAGATACACAGCTGGTAAAAGGTCGATGCGCAGAATGAAACCAGGTCTCATATGGGCGTTCAACACCGTGACAGAGCCGACAGGACTCCGAACGTTCAGAAATCTCATAGGCCCGCCAGCCAAGGTATACGATGGCAGAAATGGAAGCAGTCAGCAAGACTACTTTTACAGTCCTCATGTAAGAAACCTGTCTTCTATTCTTCACAGTCCTCAAGTTTTGCCAAGACTCAAGTGGCAGCTGTGTGCTTCACACACAGTCTAATTCCAGTCTTTCCTTTATTCGGTGAATCATACCCTCACGTCGAGTAGGACAGCTGATAATCAGCCTGGCGCTGTGCCTTGGGTCTTTACACGGCTCCTGGCAAACCTCAGTCGATGGCGTTCGTGGTCGCTATGCAAGATGTCAATTTGGCAAGCCGACTCATAACCCCAGCTTCAAATGCATCTATTGAGGATAACTGTATACCCCTCGGTTAAGGGCATCACGCACAGCGGAAATGACTTTTCCAGCCCGCAAGGTAGCGCCGGTGAAGGTATCAACGTCCTGGCTGACAATATCGCCGGGCTTGTATAGGTCTCTGAGGGCCACACGTATGTCCTTTCCCACCAGGTAGTTGATCAACTGCTCGTATTGTCCTTTGACGCCAACCACAACGGCATCGTCCTGTTCCTTTAGATAGTCATAATCCTTATAGGCCAGATGGCGGAACTTAATGGACTTAACAATATTGTTCTCTAGCACAAACTCCACGTTCACCTGCATTTGCCCGCTATCAAGAAAAGCCCCGCGGTAGGTCCCGTTCTCGTAGCTAACTGTGTCTGTCTTAGAACAAGCGGTAAGGCTCAGCATAGATAGTACAACAATCAACACAACACCGAGACGAGTCATGAAATGGGTTCCTCCTTTGATAATGATTCTCAGTCGCATCTAAAGTATAACCTGTTGTTGCAAAAGGTGTCAATAGCCTTCTTGGGCTGAACGTCCATCCCGTGCCGGCTGAACGGTGTCGGGCAGCGCCCACGCAGCGACGCTGTCCTTTCTAGTGTCATGCCTTGCAACCAACATCTTGCGAGATCATAAAGAGGGGATGGCGTCTCACCATCCCCTTCCTTTCATCACAGAGACTATCTACCAATCAAGCAGGACAAGCAGCCGGTAGATGGCGGCTGCAGCTTCTGAGCGCGTGACCGGCATTAGAGGACAGAGGCGACCCGGCTCGTATGCGCGCACAATATCCCTGGCGATCATCGTTGCCGCTGCTTCCCGTGCCCATGTGCTGAGCTCATCACTATCTGAGAAGGCGGAGAGAACCAGGTCGACCGAATCCGCAGGCAGAAGTTTAAACGATCTCTCCATGAATTGCAGCGCGTTGGCCAGCATCACCATCATTTCTTGTCTCGTGACAAGAGCGTTGGGGCCAAAACTCTGTGGTGAGTACCCCTTAACCAGACCATACTTCACCGCACTCTCCACCGCGCCTGCATAGAATGCATCTTGAGGTACATCGGCAAATGCGGTGCTGGCCGGAGGCTCCCCACAAAGGTTCAGTGCCCGGATAAGCAGTGTGACAAACTGAGCTCTGGTCACCATATCGTTACGCGCAAAAGACGTGCTGGTCATTCCCTTCACGATACCGGCTTTCGCCATGAGCCTTATTGCCTGCTCAGATTCATGCCCGGCGATATCCTGGAAATCCGCCGTGGTGACCCAAATAGGGTTGGTCACCGCCCGGTTTCCGCTCCGGTCAGTGACGATCACCGAATACCACGTGTCTTCGGTGGAAATGAGGTGGAATTGCACTTCAGCAAATAGTTCGCCTTCGAACTGTTTCATTTTTGCTATCAACTTCTACCAAGTAGCGATAAAAGC
>DYEP01000109.1 GCA_020725675.1 Symbiobacterium sp.
ATACGGTGGAGTACGGGTTGACGGAAATAGAGTGTTGCTTGAAGGGTTGCGCGTAGAGTTCCGTTAGTAGCATATCTCCCTCCATATAGTGCCCGCCTGAACTCTGGGCGGGCTCTTTTATAAATACGAAGGATTTATTTTACTCTTGTGGAAAAGAATAAAGCGGAGGCGGAGCGGCAACATGATAGACGTGATACATAGGGCGCTTGCTGCGGGAAAGACTCTGAGGATCATATATATCGACCAGGATGGCCGGATCTCCTACCGCAGGATCCGGGTGTCGTCGCTCCGGACTAACAAGGATGGAAAACAGATCTTGGTGGCGTACGACCTGGATATCGGTGCCATACGGAGTCTTCACATCGACCGCATCCTTGCCGCAGAGATCAATTGACAGAAGGTGATCGCTTTTGAAACAACAGCTGAGCGCGGGCGGGGTGGTGTTCACAACTCTCGGTGACAGCGTACGTCTGCTCATGATCGAGGACCGCTGGGGCAGATGGAGTTTTCCAAAGGGGCACGTCGAGCAGGGCGAGACGCCGGTCCAGGCAGCCTTGCGCGAGGTCGAAGAGGAAACGGGAGTCACCGGTGATGTGCTTGCTGAACTGGGGGATGTGCAGTATTATTTCCGAGACGGTCCGGACCTTGTTAAAAAACGTGCGATTTACTTTCTTATCAAAGCGGAGTCCGAGAATATCGTTCCGCAGACTGAGGAGATACGTCATGCGGCGTGGGTCCCTCTTGAGGAAGTGTGGAAGAAAAGCGGATATGAAAACAACACGATAATCATCGAGCGGGCGCAAGCGGCTATTTCGAAGAAGCACTTTCTTCGTTCGGAAGGCTGCGGCGATGGCCACTGATAACCTTCACTGCAACGGTGAATGGCATATCATCGGTACAACGAGATCCAGCTTCTGGAGGTGGTCTTGTGCAAGAGGCAATTTGCACGGTAAACTTGACCCGGGATTTCCAGACAGTAAGAGCCGTGGATAACCTGTGCCTTTCAGTGCCACAAGGGATCGTGTTTGGTTTTTTGGGACCCAATGGTTCTGGCAAGACGACGACAATAAGGCTTTTGCTGGGGCTTCTTCAGCCTACGACCGGCGGAGCATCAGTCCTGGGCTTTGATATCTGCAAACAGGCTGATGAAATCCGTAAAAGATGCGGCGCGCTGCTTGAGCACTCTGGGCTTTACGAACGGCTGAGCGCCCTTGATAACCTGGAATTCTATGGCCGCGTCTGGCAGATACCCTCCCTGGAGCGGAGAGCGCGCATAAAAGAGCTGCTTCAACATTTTGACCTGTGGGATCGCAGAAAGGAGATCGTTGCCACATGGAGCCGGGGCATGAAACAAAAACTCGCCATATCCCGGGCGCTCCTGCACAGGCCTTCTCTTGTGTTCCTTGATGAACCTTCTGCAGGGCTAGATCCAGTGGCTGCTGCTGCTTTGCGAGACGATATTGCAAGACTTGCAAAGAGCGAAGGTGTCACTGTGTTTCTTACCACCCACAACCTGGCGGAAGCGGAAAGACTGTGTGCACAGGTGGGAGTGATCCGTGGTGGCAAGTTGCTTGCTGTGGGGCATCCAAACGAACTGAAAGAAAGAGCCAGCAGTCCCAGAGCGGAGGTAGTAGGCAGGGGGATATCTGATTCTGTGGTTTCAAAGGTGGCTAAGATGAATAACGTGAGGGTGGCTTCCGTGGAAAACGGCAGGCTTATCGTGGATTACTTGGGAAACGCAGCTATCCCCGAGCTCGTCAGATTACTGGTCCAGGAAGGCGTTGAGGTGGAGGAAGTGCGCAGAGGCGCAGCCAGCCTTGAAGAGGCGTTTCTTGGGCTTATGGAGGCAAAAGCATGATCGCAGACATACTGACGATTGTATGGAAGGAATGGAAAGAGATCTTCACCCAGAGAGGGCGTTTGGGCGGCGCTCGCGCTATTTTAGTGTTCATTGTGGTATTCGGTGTGTTCCAACCGATGCAATGGGGCAGTGCGTGGGTGGAATCCACTACCGGCTTGGTTATGTGGGCATGGGTCCCTCTATTTCTTGTAATGGGCGTGATTGCTGACTCTATCGCGGGCGAGAGGGAACGCCATACACTTGAGACTCTCCTGGCAAGCAGGCTGTCAGACCGGGCGATCCTTTTTGGCAAAGTGGCGGCAGCAGTTGGCTATGCCCTGAGCATTACGCTTATTAGCCTTATTGCAGGGCTTGTGACGGTGAACGTGGCACACGGAGGCGGACGGCTGCTCCTATTCCCGCCGGGCACTGCCGCAGGTATACTGGCTGTCAGCCTTCTTGGAGCCCTGCTCGCCGCAGCGATAGGTGTGCTGGTATCCCTCCGCGCACCGACGGTGCGGTACGCCCAGCAGACCCTGAGCATCGGTACCCTAGTCATCGCGTTCGGTTTGATGTTCGGTCTGCAGGCGCTTCCGACGGCGTTGAGAGACGCTATCACCAGGTTTGTCGCCTCGGCAGGTCCCATTGCGCTGGTTTTCATAGCGCTTGTGGACGTAGCCATTTTACTCATTGCAATGGCGCGTTTCCACAGGTCCCGTTTGATCCTTGATTAAACAACGTTTTGGTAAACTTCTGACGTACCCGGTATGACATGTGGACGCAAAACTATGTGACTTGGAGGACTTTGCAAATTTGAGTCGAATGAGGTATACGGAGCGGAGAGTACCTGAGTTTGCTGACTTTATTCAACGAGCGAAGGTGAAAATGAGGTGGAGGTCATCAGGCATTCCTGCGCGGGCAGGAAGGGAGTGGGCGAAGAAGTCGAATTGCTAAGACAGATGGAGGAGGTGAGGAACAAGCTACACGGTCTGGTTGAAGAAGAGTACACGGATTTGCTAGACAACAAGTATCAGGAGCTGTCCGTGGAGTTCGATCGACTCATGAACAGGTATCTCTCAATCACCAACCGTTGAATGGGAAAATGAGGTACCCGGTCAGGCC
>DYEP01000110.1 GCA_020725675.1 Symbiobacterium sp.
ACAATAATCTCAAGTTCCCGGAAGGAGGTTTCGAGCAAATCTCGTACTCTTATCATAACGAGGGTTCGTCTCCTTTCTAGTTGGGGGTTGCTACCAAACTAAATTGGAGACTGAAGCCCTCGTTCCCTTCTTCTTACCTGCCTCTCTCGAAAGTACCCACACCAATTTTACTCATACCTGCAAACGAAAAGCCGCCTGGCAACGCGGCTTTCTTAAACCACCTTATTTCAATCCGTAAGATTCTAATAGCCCTCGAAGGAACATCTCCTGCGTCGGATCCAGTGGAGACAGCGGTGGCCTGAAACCGCCCACGCCGTGACCCAGCATGTTCAGAGCGGACTTGACTGGAATTGGGTTGGTGGTAAAGAAGAGTCCCTTGAACATGGGCAGCAGTTCCAGGTGGAGCCTCTTGGCCTGAACTACGTCACCCTCGAAAAAGGCAAATACCATCCTGCGTATTTTCTCCCCAACCAGGTGTGATGCCACACTCACCACCCCTGTCGCCCCCACAGCGAGCATGGGCAATGTGAGACTGTCGTCTCCACTTAAGACCTGTATGCGTTCGCCTAGGCGACGCACCATTTCTGAAACCTGATCAAGGTTGCCAGACGCCTCCTTACAGGCCACCACGTTAGGCTCTTGGGCCAGCTTTTCGAGCGTCTCGGGCAACAGATTACAACCAGTCCTACCCGGCACATTGTATACCATCACAGGAAGATCCGTCGCCTGCGCAACCGACTTGAAGTGAAGTAAGAGCCCGCTCTGAGGCGGCTTGTTGTAGTAGGGGACTACAGCCATGATACCGTCCAGTCCTATCGCGGTCGCCTTCCTGGTCAGGTCCACACTGGCTGCGGTGTCGTTGGAGCCTGTGTTCAAGAACACGCGCGCCCTCCCCTTCACTGCCTCCCGGACGACTGTAGCAAGTCTTAACTTTTCATCGTTGCCGAGCGTCGGCGACTCACCTGTGGTCCCCGCTACCACAAGACCATCTGAGCCGTGTTTGACCAGGTGATCGGCTAGCTCTTGAGCCTTATCATATGCCACACGTCCGTTGCCATCGAACGGGGTCACCATCGCAGTGATCACGGTTCCCAGTTTCAACTCTTATTCTCCTTTCTTCTCCTCGGCAAGGGGACTTTTGTTGTCAAGACCGAACGCAGAGTGGAGCGCACGGACCGCCAGTTCGAGGTTCTCGATCTTTACCAGGCAGGATATGGTCACATGAGAATCGGCGGTCTGAAGCACTCTGATCCCTGCGTCTTTCATCGCTTGAAGCAGCCTGGCCATCACTCCGGGGAGACCTCTCATTCCGGACCCGACGATAGATACCTTGGCGCATCCCCTGCATATGGAAACCTCAAGCCCAAGCGCTCTGATAGTGCGTTCCGCCCTGTCTGCAACGCTTTCAGACACAACAAACGCAATGGCCTCCGGTGATACATTGATCATATCTACTGAGATCCCTACATCCGCAAGGCTCCGGAAGAGTTCAAACTCCAGTTCCTGCGGTATCTCGGATGTAAGCAGTTTCACTCTCGCCAGGTTCGGGATGTGAGTAACTGCCGTGACGGGCCTGCCGTTTCTTACAGAAGGCCAGGGGCGGCCTGCTTCGAATGAGTACGTGATCAGTGTGCCGGGACTCTCCTTGAAGGTGCATTTGACCCTGAGGGGCACGTTCCGTCTCATTGCGATCTCCACCGCTCGCGGGTGGATCACGCGCGCACCTTCATGTGCCATCTGGCAAATCTCCTCATAGCTCATTCTGTCTATTGTGCTTGCGTCCGGTACCAACCGCGGATCAGCCGTCTTTACGCCGTCCACATCGGTGTAGATCTCCACGACCTCCGCACCAAGCGCCACACCGAGCGCAGCAGCGGTGGTGTCCGAGCCACCCCTACCGAGCGTGGTGATGTCGCCGGATTCGGTCACACCCTGAAAGCCCGCCACAACGACAACCTTGCCTTCTGAAAGGTGCCTCAGCAGATGGTCCGGCTCAACTCGGATGATCTGGGCGTTACCGAAGTTCGAGTCAGTAATGATACCCGCCTGACCTCCAGAAAGCACCATACTATCTATCCCGTGAGCCTTTAGGGTATTGGCCACGATTACCGACGATATGATCTCTCCGCAGCTGATCAGCAGGTCCATCTCACGGGCTGACGTGTCCTCATACACCTGTCGTGCCAGGTTGATAAGGGTATCGGTAGCGTAAGGGTCACCCGCTCGGCCCATCGCGGAGACAACAACCACGCACTGTTTCCCGGAGTTCACTGCGGAGGCCACGTGCTCTGCCACCCTGCAACGTGCCTCCTGTGTGACTACAGATGTCCCGCCAAACTTTTGAACAATTATTCCCATTTTGCTCTTCCCTCACAAAAGCCCTTCTTGTATCATTCTCTCGGCTATCTGCACAGCGTTGGTCGCAGCGCCTTTTCTCAGGTTGTCCGCGACCAGCCAGAAATGTACCCAAGTGGGGTCGTCCAAGTCGTCCCGGATCCTGCCCACGAACACCTCGTCTCTGCCGGATGCATCTATTGGCATCGGGTAAATCCCAAGCGACGGTTCGTCGGCAACCACTACTCCCGGTGCAGACGCAAGCGCCTGCCTTACTCTGAGAGCCCCGAGCGGATGAATAGTCTTCACAGAGACTGACTCTGAATGGCAATTGAACACGGGTACTCGCACAGTCGTTGCGGCCACCTGGATATCGTCGTCTCCGAGTATCTTCTTCGTTTCGAGCACCATCTTCATCTCTTCACCCGTAAAGCCGTTATCCCAGAAAGAGTCAATGTGCGGCAGCAAGTTGAACGCAATCTGGTACGGGTACACCACAGGGGATGCCTTTTTCCCGGCAAGCACCGCTTCGGATTGTTCGTGCAACTCCTCCGCGGCCTCCTTACCAGTACCGGTAACCGCCTGGTAAGTGGACACTATGACGCGCTCGATCCGTGACAGCAACTGAATGGGTTTGAGCGCCACCACCATCTGTATCGTTGAGCAGTTAGGGCTGGCAACAATGCCCTTGTGGTCTGCCAACGCCTCAGGGTTCACTTCCGGTACAACAAGCGGCACGTCCGGGTCCATTCGAAAAGCGTTAGACTTGTCGATCACTACCGCCCCCGCTTTTACCGCGTGCGGTGCAAGTTCCCGGCTGATGTCGCTGCCCGCGCAGAAAAAAGCAATATCTGTGCCCTCGAACGCATCCGGCTGCGCCCGCAGGACTTCGATCTCACTTCCACGAAACTCCACTTTCATTCCTACGGATCGCGAGCTTGCCAGCAGTTTCAGGTTGCCTACTGGGAAATCCCTCTCCTTCATTACGTTAAGCAGCTGGCTGCCAACAAGCCCTGTGGCTCCTACAACTGCTACGTTCAATGGTTTTGGCATCCGGTGACCTCCTCTCCGTATTCTGTCAGACCTTCTCGCCCAGCAGCAAAGGCTGTATCTGGACTCCGTCCAGAGCCGACTCGATGGTTGGAATTAACAGGCTTAGTTCTGCATCGATAGAGTACGGCTTCGCTCTGGGGTTATCCTGGCGGAAAGGCACGAAATAAATGTTTCTTGCAGCAAGTAAGGTGCCGAGGTTTCTCGCGTTCAGTGATAGCCCGTCGTTAGTCGAAACAGAGATTACCACCGGACGGCAATTCCTCAGGTGCGCCTTTACAGCCATCGTTACTGGACCATCGGTGATGGCATTGGCGATCTTGGCCATAGTGTTACCGGTACATGGCACAACCACAATGACATCAAGCATCCGGCCGGGCCCCAACGGTTCTACGTCTACCAGCGTGGTGAGCACTTTGCTATTGGTAATCGCCTCGACCTTCTCTCTCAGCGCGGCCGCTGTTCCATACTTCGAATCGGTGCACGCCACTGTCTGGGAAAACACCGGAATTACCTTGGCCCCTTGCTGCACGAGTTCTTCAACATATGGTAGTACTCTGCCAATGGTGCACAAAGAGCCTGTCATAGCCACTCCTATCGTCTTGCCCTCTACCTTCAACAACGGTACACCTCCACAAAAGGCGCTTTGTAAAACGGCCCCCTTAATTCCCGACGGAGAGCGTTGCACGCTTGTTCGACCAACCGCGCATCTGCTTTGACCCTTTCTGATAACTCTACAATAGTTACTACACTGTGTAAAGTAGCCACCGACCGATAATATGGTATTCTTACGAAGGTCATTGCCGGATGACACTAATATCATATGTCACTTGGCAGATGTTCGTGAGAGACAAGAAGGCTGTTCAGAGACGGTATGGCGGGTGGGTGTGCGAAAACGTAACAGGCCTGCAACCTGGGTAATCTCCAGGCACAGGCCCCGGGTTGTACCGTTACGCTCAGTCCGGACGGAGAGACGTCACCTCCTTCGCGCGTCGTGGGTCTCCACTTCACGCGCTCCGGCTTCGCGGAAGATCCTGGTGGCTTCATCCACCTTCTTTTCGTCCGCCCTGATCAGAGTCAGTATGCTGCCTTCCCTGACCTTCCTCTCGTATTCCCTGCCACGCTCTTCTGGAATTCCGAAGTCGATCAGGCCTCCGGCGACGCCCCCGGTAAAAGCACCAGATAACGCGCCCGCAATGGGTCCGGCAGCAACGATGGGTCCGATCCCAGGGATGGCCAGTGCCCCAGCGCCTGCTAAAAGTCCAGCGAGTCCGCCTATGGCGCCGCCTGTGGCAATACCGTCGCTCACCTCACCAGAGAACATTCCACCTTCTTCACGGTTGCCTCTGTCGCCTCTATCCTCGCGGACGCGGTCTTCTTTGGCGACTATGTTAATCTCGTTATCTCGAAACCCGCGCTCTCTTAAGGTGTTCACCGCTCGTTCAGCCCGCTCTTTCGAGTCAAACACTGCAACAACTGTGCGCAATGCACTCACCTCCAATTCATGCTCATAGCATAGTATTGCCCCGAAAGGAAGCGGAAGATACTTAATGCGGTCAGCGCCTGATGCGTAGGAATGGCCATATTGTCGCTAGAATAAGAGAAATGCCGGCAAGAGGATCGAAGCAAACGTTGAAAAAGCGGACACGCTCGGGGAGATCGATTCTCAAGAAACTGACGATCGCCATCATTGACACATAAATGCCCCCGGCTACTGCGGCCAGGTCTTTGAGAGCTATCGAAATAGGTGACTGCTCGGTATCAAACCCCGCATCCATCCCCTGGTAGATTCTGTATACTCTAAACCAGAGCGAAAGGCATATAAGACCAACCAGCGCAAGTCCTGTGAGCCATAACTGAACCGTCATGCTGACTGTTCATCTCCTGTCATGCTTCCGGCTACTGTCAAGATATTTCTGCAGATGCCTAATATGCCACGAAACGGACGGGGTGTCCCCCGTCCATGTTTCATGGCTTTTTCAAATGCAGCAGCTGTTTGGTCCTGAGGGCGATCAGGTGTTCCAGTTCCTGGTTGACCTGCGCTAGTTGCTCCCCTGATTCATCAGATTCAATCAAGCGGTAAAGGACGTCACGAAGCGCATTGATGCGCGCCTGGAGCGCTCGAACGTCGTCCATGTTGCCTCCCCTGGGCCCTTCTCCATACCTAATGCCTCTAGCTCTTGTAGCCTTCTCTCGCCGTTAGTCCTTCCTGTCTGTTGAAGTTCTCCCTGTTCTTCCTGACATACGCTTCATAAAGGTCGTCGGCTTCAAACCCCATTTTCAAGCATGTACTGACAAAAAAGTGCAAGAGGTCCACGAGCTCTTCAAGCACCTTCTGCCTGTCGACCGGCCTTGGGTCCTTCCACCACTTGAAGTTCACCTCATCTAATAACTCTGCCAGTTCCGATAGCATGGCCAGCACTTCCTTCTGCACCCACACTTCGGGCCTGTATGAGAGCCCCCTCCTGCGAGCCAGATCCTCATCAAACTGCCTTTGCAGTGAAAAGATTTTCTCGAGCTTGTCCACTGTTATCCCCCTTTGAGCTCCTCAAGCGCCCGCCGCCACGATCCTGCGCGCGGACCCACCGCAGCCCATGACCAATTACGGATATCAAGAAGCCTCTGTGCAGCGCAAAGTACCGCATCCTGCCCCACGGCGCGAATTCCTTCCGTTACATCTTCAAGACTGCGCACACTCCCGAGCGTCAGTAGTAACTTGGCAGCGCGGCTGGCCACCGCTACCGGCCCTTCTGCAGAAAGCAAAATTGCGCTGATCAGCTGCTCCCTGGCCCATTCTATCTCTTCCTGCGATACGCCTTCCTCAAGAAGCCTTATGCTTTCAGACAGTATCTCGTCTAACACGCGTTTGACATTTGCGGGCGTGGTAGCCAGGGAAATGCCAAAGATGCCTGTGTCCGAGTATGCTGTGACGTCCGAGACAATGGAATATACAAGTCCTCCGTTCTCTCTCACCCGCTGGAACAACCGCGAGGATGGACCCGCACCATACATCTCACTTAACACGTACGCCGTGTACAGCCAGTCGTCGCCAAGAGCCGGACCTGCCGTGCCTGCACTAATGTGAACCTGCTCTCCGGGTCTTGTAAGAATATGTTGCAGACCGCCATGCGAGATCGGCGTGCTGCGCTTCTTCTCGGATCGCCCCTTCCAGCCGCCGAATGCCTCACGGATATACTCCAGAACCTCGTACTCGTCAAACCGTCCTGCAACAGCAACCACACTGCGGTCAGGGGTGAACCACTCCCGAAAGAACTCCAAGAGCTGCTCCTGCCCGATCCGCTCCACGCTATTTCTGTCTCCCAGTACAGGTCTGGCCAAGGGATGATCGCCCCAGAGCGCCGACGCAAACGCGTCCTGGGCGAGGTCCTCCGCGCTGTCCCGGTACATTGCCATCTCTTCGAAAATCACTCGCCTCTCCACTTCAACCTGTGACGGGTCGAATAGGGAGTCAAGCAACATTTCAGATAACAGATTAAGACCTTGTCGCACATGTTCAGGCCTGACGCGTGCCAGGAAACAGGTGACTTCCTTGTCTGTGTAGGCGTTGAAATTGCCGCCTAGCCGGTCCATCTCACGTGCCAGACGGTAGGCATCCATTCGGATGGTACCCTTAAACAACATGTGCTCAATAAAGTGACAGGCCCCGGCGTACTCTCCCGGTTCGTCCCGGGAACCTGTGCCCACCCATACCCCGAAGGCCACGGAGCGCGCACCACACACCGGGTCAAGCCATACCCTCAAACCATTATCGAGTACTGTAAGTTGCCTCATCTCTACTCCTTCCGGGCTCCAAGAAACCATACAGAAAGCCGCCTGCCTACAGAACCTGCCTTTATAATAACCGGAAATGGGTAATCGTTTCGAAACTTGAAATCCTTTGAGCCGTCAGCCACTGTCGCATCCCTGCCAGGCGGTACGTATCGCACGGGTCTGCTGTGCGCGTGCCTCTCCACAATTGTAAGGCCGGCTAAGAGACATGCGTTATAAAGGGTGGACGCGACCTGACATACGCCCCCTCCCGGGCCGAGTTGGAGCTGGTCCTGAACAATCACCGGCGCCGGTCTGAACCCCCTCGACGCCGTAAACGGCCCGACACTCTTATTGAAAGAAAACACCTCGCCGGGGTATACCAAGGTGTTGTTTAGTATTGATGCGGCCAGCGCCACGTTAAATGCACGTTCTTCGGACCCACCAACAGAAGTGCGGTATGCGCCGAGGACAACCTTCAGCGCCTTGATATCTTCCGTGGTAAATTCTGGCTGAACCTCATAGGTCACTACTTCGACAAAGGCGCCCCTGCTTGCGCCCATGGCTCTGCGCACTGTGGCCTCTATGTCCACAGCTTGGCCGACACGGTGTGCGATTACTTTGCCTGACTTATCAAGGCCCGCGTTCCTCGAAAGCGCCGTCCGGCCCCTGGCGATCCCTTCTACCAACGCGCGTACCTCTGTTTGGGTCATTCCCGTCAGCGGTATGCCCTCAAGCGTCACTCCCCGTCTCACTCCGGCCACAAGGCGGTAGAAGTGACTGACAGAAAACATTATTGCCAGAGCAGAGCAGGTCAACACCAAACGTTTTGCCGGAATAACAATAAGCACCGTTCTCCCTCCAGTATTCTTCGTTGGAATACTATGTGGGAGAAAAGCCCCTCATTCATCACCACAGGGCACGCAACATTTCGATTTCTTTCACGTAATCTTCCTCAGAGTCGACCGGTGTCTCAAGGATCCAGGGAAGCGAGTTCACCATACCGCAGCGCGCTGCGAACGAAAAGCCCGAAAGCCCGATGCTGCCCGCCCCGATGCGCGCATGTCTGTCAAGGAACGAGCCGGAGGGGGATGCGGCATCGTTTACGTGGAGTATCCTCACCACTCCCCAACCTATGTATTCGTCTACCTCGGAGGCCAGCCTGTTCCACCCCAATGGCTTGGAAAGATCGTAACCGGCCGCGTGGGCATGGCAGGTGTCAAGGCATATGCCAACACGCTCATCTTGGTTCCTCAGGCGAGCCAGTTGGGAGATGGAATGCCCCAGTTCCCCTCCCTGCCCAGCCGTGTTCTCAAGCAACAACATCACCCCGTCAGGACAGTGTGACAGCACCTTGCCCACTGAGTCGATGACGAGTGCCTCTCCTCGAACCGGATCGGAGTTCCTTCCGGCATGAACAACCACGTATTGTGCACCTATCATTTTCGCCCGCCCAAGGTCCTCAAGGAGCACTTCCACGGAGTATTTGCGTTTTGAGTCGTCGGAAGATGCTATGTTCACGTAGTAAGGGGTATGTATAATTACAGGACTTACGTCATGCTGTCTCAAAGTGACGCAAAACCCGGCCAATTCAGTATCGCGGATAGCACGGGCCTTCCCGCCCCTCGGCCCTCTTGAAAAGATCTGGATCGTCTGCAGGCCAAGATTCACCGCGCGGAGGGCACATTTGTCAAGGCCCCCCGCTATACTCACATGAGCACCAAAGCGCATCCTCAGCTATTTCTCCTCTTACGCCCGGGTCCTGTATCTACCTGTTCCCTTTCCTCCCGCGGTAGCGCCTGTTTTCGGGACAGGTTGATCCGGCCCAGACGATCGATCTCGATCACTTTGACCAAGATTTCGTCACCCACACTGACCACATCTTCAACCTTGCCAACCCTGTGGTCGGCAAGCTCAGAGATATGAACCAAGCCCTCCTTGCCTGGCAATATCTCCACGAATGCCCCGAAGCTGGTTAGGCGTACCACTCGCCCGAGGTACACCGCCCCAGGCTCAACCTCGCGGGTGAGCGCTTCGATCATTTTCTGCGCCTTCTTGCCCCCTTCAGCATCAACAGCAGCGATGTAGACCCTGCCGTCCTGCTCGATATCGATCTTTGTACCCGTCTCGGCAATGATCTTGTTGATCATCTTGCCTCCTGGGCCGATCACATCTCTGATCTTCTCAGGGTCAATTGTCATGACGATAATGCGAGGCGCGTATGGAGACAAATCACTTCTTGGCCTGGGCAGCACGGCGAGCATCTTCTCAAGTATCAATAATCTGGCCTTCCTGGCCTCTTCCAGCGCCTTCTTTAGTACTTGTCTGTCAACACCTTTGACCTTCATGTCCATCTGAAGCGCTGTCACGCCGTCGCGCGTACCCGCCACCTTGAAATCCATGTCGCCGAGGAAGTCTTCTATCCCCTGTATGTCAGTGAGTACCACACTTTTGTCTTCTTCTTTTATGAGCCCCATCGCCACACCTGCCACCGGTTTGGAAAGCGGCACACCTGCGTCCATCAGTGCCAGCGTGGTAGCGCACACCGAGGCCATTGAAGTCGAACCGTTGGACTCGAGCACTTCCGACACCACCCGGATGGTGTAAGGAAATTCGGTGTCCGGCGGCAGCATGGGGAGCACTGCCCTCTCCGCCAGAGCGCCGTGCCCGATTTCTCGTCTCCCCGGACCGCGCATGGGTCTGGTTTCTCCCACGGAGAAAGGCGGGAAGTTATAATGGTGCATGAACCGCTTGGACTCTTCTTCATCGACGTCGTCAAGTATCTGCACGTCCCCGACGGCCCCGAGCGTACAGACGCTCAAGACTTGTGTCTCACCGCGCGTGAACACCGCCGAACCGTGGGTACGAGGCAATACCCCGACTTCACAGGTAACGGGCCTTATGTCCCCGGGTCTGCGCCCGTCAACCCGCACTCCCTGATCAAGCAGCATGCGCCTCATGTTTACCTTCAGAAGCTTGTATACAAGACTTGAGGTCATGTTCTCATACCCTGGGAAAGCCCGCGCCGCTTCTGCGGCAAGCTCAGCCTGTACCGAGTCAAGCAGGGACTCTCTGGCCTTCTTGGCAGACAGCGCGTCCTTGTCCCGGCTCAGCTCAATGCACCGGGCAAGCGCCTCCTGAATCTTCCCGGTACCCTCGCGCTGGATTTCATTCCACAGGAATTCTTCCACTACTTTATCAAAGGCAATCTGGCACTCTGTCTCACGCTGCGGATCTACCGCGAGCGCAATGTGCCTGACCGCCTCGAGCTCTGTTTCCCCAGAACGCACTGCCGCCAGCGCCTGCGCGCACGCCTCTTTCACCGCAAGCAACAGTTCATGGCTCACAGTGCCCGGGAACCTTTTGGGCTTGCCCGCCTGTTCACAGAGGCGTTTTTGCAACGCGACGATCTCACGGATCGCTTCATGAGCAAACAAGATCGCTTCCAACATCGTTTCTTCGTCTACCTCGTCTGCTCCCGCCTCGACCATGAGGATGGCGTCCTCGGTACCGGCTACGGTGAGGTGCAGCCTGGATCTGGCGCTCTGTTCTCTGTTCGGGTTCAGCACAAACTGCCCGTCCACCAGACCGACCTCGCACGCGCCGACAGGCCCTTCGAACGGGATGTCGGAGATGGCAAGTGCCGCGGAAGCTCCGATCATCGAGCAGATCTCTGGCGAGTGATCCCCATCTACGGACATGACAAGCGATATGACTTGCACGTCATTCCTGTAGCCTTCAGGGAAAAGCGGCCTGATGGGCCTGTCCGTCAGCCTGGCGGACAGGATAGCCTTCTCGTGCGGCCTGCCCTCCCGGCGAGTCCAGCTTCCGGGTATACGGCCCACGGCATACAGCCTCTCTTCGTAGTCCACTGTCAGCGGGAGAAAGTCTACTCCCCTGGGCTCAGCAGAACTCGAAGCAGCCACCAGTACAACCGTATCTCCATATCGGACGAGAACGGATCCGCCTGCCTGTTTTGCCAGACGTCCTGTTTCAAGCTGGAGAAGGGCACCCGCCAATTGCATTTCCGCCACAGTCTTGTGGGGAAAACGTTCTTCAACTGTGTCTGTCAATAGAAATACTCCTCCTTCCAAATGGCCAGGAGGCAAGAAACATAAAGCGGGGGAACCCCCGCTTATCTCCTGAGCCCCAACTTGTCGATGATAGCACGGTAGCGCTCAATGTCCTTGTCTTTCAGGTAGTTCAAGAGCCTTCGTCTCTGGCCGACCATCTTCAAAAGCCCTCTCCTGCTATGATGGTCGTTCTTGTGTTCCTTAAGGTGCTCTGTCAGGTAGGTGATACGTTCGGTCAAAATGGCGATCTGTACCTCTGGAGAGCCAGTATCCCCTTCATGTAGTCGATACTGGTCGATGATACCTTTCTTCGTCTCCGGATTCAGTGGCATTAGATTCACCTCCATTGCTTTTTCCTGAGCTAATCCCCAGATCCGAGGCAGCGCCGGAGGTACGCGTACCCAAGACCAGGTTCACTTTGAAATTCTAACATATGCAGGCGGCGCTGTAAACGGTGAGATAGAAACGGGGTGGCTATCCCACTGCCTTGCCAACCTGAGAGTTAGCACCGGACAGGAAATATAGTTGGCCCGGCTTTACGCTGTCTGAGACTTCGTACAGGGTCTTTCCAGCCTCGCTGCGGAGAAACAGTGTGCACTCGTTTTGGCCCGAACTTAATACATACTTCCCCGGAGGCGGGCTCGCCTTTTCCAGAGGCCACACACCTTTTTCACCCTCAAGTAGCACAGAGTACGGCTGACCGATAAACCTTAACGCCGCGGCAAGATCACCCCTTTCCACAAGGCGGCGAATGTGCGTACTGGAAACCACCTGGTCGTCCACTCTCACCGGGGGCATTACGCTCACCGAAAACCCATGCTGTTCGGCAAGGATACACAGAGTGGAAGGGTCTCCCATCCCCTTGAAGCCGAAAGTGAAGTTATATCCGACCCAGACAGACATTGCCGATAGCGCATCGGCCAGCACCGTCTTGACGAATTCGGCAGGAGTCTGGCTTGCGAACTCCCTTGTAAATGGTATTATAATCAGTTCTTGAATTCCTAATGATCTGACAATATAAGCCTTTTCATCAAGTGTGGTCAGCAGTTTCGGCCCCGTCCCCCCATATAATATCGCTTCCGGGTGGGGATCAAAGGTCAAGAGCGAGGATATCGCTCCGGTAGATCTGCTCTGCTCCAGTACACCGCGTATGAGTCGGCGATGCCCCAGGTGAATTCCATCAAAGAAACCCAGTGCAACAACCCTTTTTACGTGCGGCACCCCGTCCGTTCCGAAATATCGAAGCATGTGTCCTCCCCATCACCTATGCTGAATTAACTTCTTCACTCGTATGCTGCCATTACGCACCACCCCGATGGCCAATAGCTCATCCCGGTTTACTACCAATCTGACCATCGCGCCCTCAGCGATCCCCCTTGCATCCGCCACATATGCGCCGTTGCGTACCGCAGGTATCGATTCGCGGGGCACCCTGTGCTCCGGCAAGTGCCCAAGCACTTCCCCGGGGGGAATGAGGCGAACCTCTTCCGCCAGGTCCTCCATCGTGACGGAGTGCTCGATGCGGAACACTCCACTCCTTGAACGAACCAGGAAACTCAGTACACCGCCCACTCCCAGGCGATTACCTATGTCCCTGCAAAGTGCCCGGATGTACGTGCCCGCGCTACAGTGCACATGCAGCCTGGCTACAGGATGCCTGCCCGGAGAAAACGCTAAGAGTTCAGTACTGTAAATCGTGACTCGCCTGGGGGGCGGCTTCACAGCCTTACCCTTACGCAGAGCTTCATACAGCCTCTGTCCCTCCACTCGAATCGCGGAAGCGCTGGGAGGCACCTGCCATATCTCCCCTGTGAACTCCTGAAGACACTCTCGCAGCCGCCTTTCGTTGACGAACGACGCGTCGATATCTGTAATGCACCTGCCGTCCAGATCATCGGTATCGTACTGATAGCCCAGTACAATTTCCGCCCGGTATTCTTTGTCGTCCTCGAGGTACTCAAGCAGCCGGCATGCCTGTGCTACCGCAACCGGAAGCACGCCCGCGGCAAGGGGGTCAAGTGTACCGCCATGGCCCACATGCCGTGTACCCGTGAGGCGCCGAATGTATTGCACAACGTCGTGAGAAGACATGCCGGGCGGCTTCAGCACATTGATGAAACCCACGCTATCCATGGAGGAATCGCTCCGCAACGGTCAGCACCCGGTACACCACTTCATCCATGGGACCCTCCACCGTACAGCCGGACGCCCTTCTGTGCCCGCCTCCGCCGAAAACCTCGGCTAGTTCATGAGCATTCACCCGTTGCTTCGTCCTGAACCCCACACGCACCGTGCCATTTGGGAGTTCGCGGAAAAGCACACCTACCTCCACGCCCCGGATCCCCCTGACGTAGTTGATGATGCCTTCCGTATCTTCCTCTCGCGCTCCAGTCGCCTCGTAATCTTTATGGTCGAGGTGAGTCCAGGCCAGATCTCCCCTCTCGTTCAGCCTAATCTTCGCGAGCGCCCTCGCAAGCAGCGCCACCGCCCACAGAGGCTTATTATCATACACTTCGCGCGCGATGCGGCCGGGCTCTGCGCCGAGCTCCACCAGCTCGGATGCAATCATAAGCGTATCCTTCTTCGTGTTATCGAATTTGAATGAACCCGTGTCGGTCATGATGGCGGTGTAAAGGCAGGTCGCCACGTCCGGGTCGATGGGCAGCCGCATCTCCCTAAGCACCCGGTATACCAGCTCTGCAGTGGCTGCAGCCTCGGGATTGACCAAGTTATAATGGCCAAACCCTGTATTTGACACGTGGTGATCGATGTTAAAAATTACAAGACCTTCGTTTTGGGGCCCACACACGGGGCCAGTGCGCTCCATGTGAGTGCAATCCAGGTATACGATGGCCTGCACGCCTTCCCACTTTTCCTCGACGCTGATCTCTTCCCACGACGGTAGAAACCGGTATATCTCCGGAACCGGATGAGGAGAGCATAGCAGTACATGTTTCCCCGCAGCTTTTAACGCTATTCCCAACGCAAGCATAGAACCTACCGCATCACCGTCAGGGTAGACATGAGACGTCACCATGAGCGATTTCACTTGCTCGAGCGCACGGGCCACTTCAGACGCAGTCATTGTTCACCCCTCTCCCCGATCTCCGTGATCTCCTTCAGCAATCTTGAAATCCTGTCTCCGCGCTCGATGGAATCATCGAGCACGAAACTGATTTCCGGCACGTGCCGGAGCCTGATTCTTCTTGCAATTTCGCTGCGTATGAACCCCTGAGCCGACGCTAGCCCCTGTCTTGTACCTTCCTTGGCGGAGTCATCCCCGAGAACGGAGATGTATACCTTAGCGTAGCGCAGGTCCTGTGATACGAACACGTCCACTACGCTCGCAAAACCTATTCGCGGATCTTTGATATGATGAGCGAGAATATCGCTGATCTCTTCCTTGATCGCCTCGGCAACCCGAGTCGCCCTTAGCTCGGACACGAATCCACACCCCCGTTTCGAGCTTTGACTGCTTTGATCGAATAGTCCAGGATCTCCACATCAGAGCCCATCTCAATACTTCTGAGCACCTGGCCGACCATCTCCTGCGCGTGTGCGAGCTCATTAGATACGGCTGCAAACCCAAGCTCAGCCACCTGCCAGTCCGCATGAGCACCGGTCTCAGCTGCGCTCACCTGGTACCTGGACCGGGCGCGGTCAAGCACGGAACGTACAGCGCGCCTTTTGTCTTTTAACGACCTGGCGCCCGGCACGCGCAGACGGATCCACAAAGTGGCCACGAACATGGTCTCACCTCTTCGAGGCAGCTGCTCCCGAAGCAGCGTTTCTGGGCACTTCCTCAAGGATAAACGCTTCCAGGTGGTCACCTTCCCGGACATCCATGAACTTCTCAAGGCTCATGCCGCACTCAAAACCGGCCTGCACCTCGCGTACATCGTCTTTAAAGCGTCGCAAGGACTCGATACGGCCCTCATGAACAATAACTCCATCCCGGATCAAGCGGATAGACGCGTTCCGGGTCACCTTGCCTTCAGTCACGTAACATCCCGCCGCCACCTGGCCCTTGGGGAGCCTGAATATCTGGCGTACTTCTGCCCTACCGATCACCGTCTCTTTATACTTGGGCTTTAGCATACCGGTCAGGGCAGCCTTGATGTCATCTATCGCTTCATAGATGACCCTGTACGTCCTAATGTCCACACGCTCTGCCTCTGCCGCCCTGCGGGCGTTGGGGTCTGGCCGGACGTTGAAGCCGAGGATGATCGCATCCGACGCGGCAGCCAGCATCACGTCGGATTCGGTGATTGCACCCACCCCGCTATGAATGATGCTCACCTTCACCTCGTCTCCTGACAGCTTCGCGATGGAGCCCCTGAGGGCCTCCACCGACCCCTGGACATCACCTTTTATAACAAGATTCAGTTCGCGCACGTCAGCATCTTCAGCAAACAGGTCCTCGAGCGTGGCGCGTTTGGTAACACGGACCAGCTCCTCGCGGTGTTTCTCCTGCCTTTTTAGGCTAATGGCCCTTGCTTTCTTTTCATCTTCAACAACCACCAAAAGATCACCGGCCTCGGGGACTGCTTCAAGCCCCACCACCTCAGCAGGCATGGAAGGGCCCACTTTCTTAATACGCCTGCCTGCGTCGTCCAAGAGCGCTCGCACCTTTCCCCAGGTCTGGCCGACGACCACCGCGTCTCCCACTTTAAGAGTACCTGTACGGATCACCACGGTAGCCACCGGACCCCTTCCCTTGTCCAGCTCCGCCTCGATGACCGTACCCTTCGCCGGCCGATTTGGATTTGCTTTAAGCTCTTCCATTTCGGCAACTAACAGTATCATCTCAAGCAGCTGGTCAAGGCCTGCCTTGGTCCTTGCGGAGACCGGCACAGCGATCACGTCTCCGCCCCATTCTTCCGGTACCAGGCCATACTCTGTCAGTTGCTGCTTCACCCTCTCCGGGTTGGCTCCGGGCTTATCTATTTTATTGATGGCTACTACAATGGGCACACCAGCCGCCTTAGCGTGGTTGATCGCCTCCACGGTCTGTGGCATCACTCCGTCGTCAGCCGCTACTACCAACACTGCGACATCAGTCACCTGGGCGCCACGCGCCCTCATGGCGGTGAACGCTTCATGCCCAGGTGTATCGATAAACACGATCTGCTTGTCACCCACACGTACCGTATATGCACCAATATGTTGTGTGATCCCCCCCGCCTCTGACGCCGTTACGTTTGCATGTCGTATGGCATCAAGTAGTGAAGTCTTACCGTGGTCTACATGTCCCATCACCGTCACCACAGGGGGGCGAGGCTTCATCTGCTCAGGCGGTTCCTCTGTTTCTTGCTCTTCCGGGATCAGCTCGGGCTCTGTGATCACCTGTTCCACTTCAAATCCCATATCAGAAGCCACCATTTGGGCGACGTCAGGCTCAATATCCTGGTTGATGCTGGCCATGACACCGAGGAGCATTAATCGCTTGATGATCTCCACCGCGGGAACTCCCATAAGCTGCGAAAGATCGGCGACTCTTATCGGGCCCGAGAGTGTGATCTTCTTTTTGGGCTGAGCACGGAAAGCCTGCTGCCGCGTCTGCCTCTCCGGCTCAGGCCGTTTTGCCGGAGGCTTTTGCTCCTGCCTCGGCCTCTGTCCTTCAGCAGGCCGCTCTTTCGGGCTGACCTGAGGCTTTGCTGCTGGTCGTTCCAGGAAGTCTTCAACCTTTGCTTTCCCGGTCAGGATGGCCATCACCTTCTCCCGTGTCTCCGGGCTCATGGTGCTCATGTGGTTTTTCACAGGCTCACCGAGCTGTGAAATGATCCTGATTATTACCTTACTATCTACCAGCATTTCCTTGGCCAGCTCGTAGACCCTGAACTTGTCTGTCATTCAATCACCCCCTGGGTTCTCCTGATAAACGAGGCAATAGCGTTTGCCAGATTCCCGTCTGTAATGCCCAGCGCCGCTCTGGGCCGGGTACCCAGAGCAGCACCCAACTTCTGCCTGCTCCCGGCAAACAGCACCGGGACAGCATGCTGCCTGGACAACCTGGTAATATCGGTGGCTGCAGATTTGCCCGCATCCTCTGCGATGAGTACCAACTTCACATGCCCGCTGGCTATTGCCTCGGACAACGCCACATAACCAGACACCACTTTCCCTGCCCGGCGCGATAAACCGAGCAGCCCAAACAGCCTGTCCCCGTCCATCACGGCTGCTCCTTGCGAAGCATCTGCGCAAGCTGACAAAGCAGGCTCTCCACGTCACCGGGGCCAAGCTGGCACTTCAAGGCCTGCTCCAGGCGTTTTTCCACAATCCCGGTCTTCAGGCACTCGCTGCTTGGGCAGACGTAAGCGCCTCTCCCGGATTTCTTGCCGGTGGGATCCACCAGCACTTCTCCTGCAGGCGTACGCACGATCCGGATAAGCGCTCTCTTTGCGCTCGTCTCCCTGCACCCAATACACGTGCGAACCGGTATATGCTTCTTTTTCATACCAGTGTCACACCTCGCCTGAGTCTTCTGCCTTCTTGGCCTGACTCTCTGAACGTATATCTATCTTCCAGCCGGTCAGTTTGGCCGCAAGACGTGCATTTTGCCCTTCCTTGCCTATTGCTAACGAGAGCTGGAAATCCGGAACGACCACGCGAGCAACTCTTTCAGTCTCTTCAATGACCACCGACACCACCTTGGCCGGAGAAAGCGAGTTCGCAACAAGGGTGGCCGGATCCGGATCCCATTTGATGATGTCCAATTTCTCTCCCCGCAGTTCGTTCACAATAGTCTGTACCCTGAGCCCTTTCGGGCCCACACACGCCCCCACCGCGTCCACATTAGGGTCCCTCGAGTGCACGGATACCTTGGATCTTGAGCCCGCTTCCCGGGCGATCCCTTTGATCTCTACAATACCATCGTGAATCTCGGGCACTTCTAACTCGAACAGCCTCTTCAACAGGCCAGGGTGCGTGCGCGATACCAGTATGGAAGGCCCTTTCGTTGTCTTCTTCACTTCTATTACATAGGTCTTCACCCGTTCTCCGGGCCTTAACACTTCTCCTGGTGCCTGTTCGGCAGGAGTGAGTATAGCTTCGGTCCTCCCGAGGTCGATATAAATATTGCGGTGCTCGGTGCGATGTACCACACCCGTGACCACGTCGCCTTCCCGGTTGGAAAACTCCTCGTATATTATGCCTCTTTCAGCCTCGCGGATCCTTTGTACAACCACCTGCTTGGCGGTTTGTGCGGCAATGCGGCCAAATTCCTTCGGCGTGACCTCAAACTCCACTTCGTCCCCAATCGAGTAGGTGGGGTTGATAGCCCGCGCTTCGTCAAGGGAGATCTCTGTGCGCATGTCAGTCACCTTGTCCACAACGGTCCTGCGGGCATACACGTGTATGTCCCCCTGCGTCCGGTGGATCTGGACCCGCACGTTCTGGGAAGAACCAAAATTACGCCTGTAGGCCGAAATAAGGGCGGCCTCAATCGCTTGCAGCAGCACCTCTTTGGATATCCCCTTCTCCCTTTCGATCTGACTCAACGCTGCCATGAATTCGGCGTTCATCCCTTCACCCCTCCCTCAAAATCCGGGTACAACCTGGCCTTCGAAATAGCTGAAAGGGGCAGTCGCAGATCCTGTCCGTCAGCCTGAATGCGCACCACATCGCCGTCTAGGCCAAGGAGCCTGCCCCTAAAATGCCGCTTGTTGCCGATAGGCGCATACGTGTGCACGTCTACCAGCCTGCCCGCAAAATGCTCGTAGTCCGACGATTTCTTCAGCTGCCTATCAAGCCCGGGAGAGGAGACCTCAAGGTAATAGTTGCCCTCGATGATATCAAGGTCGTCGAGCCTCCGCCCCAACGCTTCAGAAACCGCCTGGCAGTCCTCCACTTCTACCCCCGTACTCTTGTCTATGTAGATGCGAAGGAAACTCGCGTGCCGCTCTCGAATAAACTCCACGTCAACCAGGTACAAACCTCTGTCCTTACAAATTGGGGCAATGATTTCTTCCACAGTCTGCTCCAATTCTTTGCGTTTCATAAGACCTTCCGCTCCCTTGTAGGAACTTGTGAAAGTGCGTTTAACGTCGAAAGAGTGGGCTGAAAACCCACTCCGGCACCTCACCGAACACAAAGACCAGGGCCAGCGGCCCCTTTTTTTGAGTCTATCACATTTTCCAAAACTGTGCAACAATACTCGCCGTGGTGACCGTGTCAACCCACTGTAGGAAATCGCGATACCTCACTGACCTTGCAGCAGGCCGAGCTACCAGACCAGGGAAGAATTCCGACTCAGTGCCCTGAGTGCCCGAGTTAGTTGCGTAACCGGTCCCCGTAGAGCAGGTAGATTATCAAATACCTCACCTGCCACCTTTTTTAGCATCTGTC
>DYEP01000015.1 GCA_020725675.1 Symbiobacterium sp.
ACCGTGCCATGCAGCCTGCAAGGCTTGCACAATCAGGCGACCCGGCTGACCCAAAAAGATTGAAAAACGGGGTGACATCTATCTCGCAAGACAACACCCATGTGAGAGTTTGTAGTGGTAATATCCCTCAGTCAATCAGAACAAAGAGGGGAAAGTCACGAGGTTCAGTACGAGTATCAGGCTCCGACATTCCTTGCGATGGGCTTACAACAAAGTGAATGAGCTGCCGCTCACGTGTGACGCAAGTGTAGTCAGCTACAACCAACAACAACACGGGGCCATGTTCATCTGGAGTTAAGACGCGGGCAGTCCACGTATTGTTTGATGCGTGAGGCTCTGAACGGGGCGAAAGGGGTATATGTGATGAGCCCAGTATTGCTTTGACAGAAGCTGCTTGACCCAGAGTCTCCGCCCTGATGGTGAAGTATTCTCCGTGATGTGTATACCTCGGGATGGTCGTGGCCCAAAGGCCCCTCCGGTCAAGTCTGATCGTGACGGGTACTGAACGAAAGACGTTGCCCGTACGGTCTTCCACTTCGGCAACAACCCAATAATACCCGGGTTCCATCTGATGCCCTTGATCAGAGGTGCCATCCCAGTGCAGCGTATGCTGATTCCGCTGACCTGCACCCCAGTATTGTTTTACGCTTTCTCCTTTGGAAGTAGTAATGATGGTACTCCAGCGCACGGTGTTTCGATTCTTCAGCAAAGTCACAGTGATGGCAGCGAGGTCTTGAACGCCATCACCGTCGGGATAAAACACCTCCGGACAGTTTACGCGTATAAGACACGACCTTGCAACAAGAGCCGCGCATTCGGACCGACGCACGTCGTCGCCGGGTCTTATGGTACGGTCGGGGTAACCCTGGACAATGCCGAGTTTGACTGCGAGAGCCATGCTGTTGCGGGCAAATAAACTTACATTCTTGCCATCTGCAAAGAGAGATAGCAGCGCCTCAACCTCAGTTTTGCTCATGGCATCAGCTTGTGAAGCGAGTGAAAGTGAACGGATCAACATAACGACAACTTGCTCCCTGCTGATAGGGGAGTCAGGCCAGAAGCGAACCCCATCTCCATGTATGAATCCGTGTTCGGCTGCTGCCTGAATCCATGGATAGGCGAGCTTTTGGCCGCCGTATGCAGTGTAGTGCCTGTTCACATCTATGAAGTATGGTTCCGAGGACGACGATGGCGGTAAGCTATGCACCTTTGCCAGGAGCATACAGAACTCCGCTCTGGTTGCAACTTGATCCGGGCGAAATTTGTAGAGTGTGACAAGCTGCCAAGAATCCCATCCCCTTACCCACTCAACGGAACGGTAACCGTCCGCCACACCCTCCTCCCAAAGCACCCGTATGTACTCTCTTGCCCAGTGACCGCTGCAATCCACATACCAGTCGTCTGCAGCCTCGACGGCCGCTGATAAACAGAACAAAAAGAGGAGTAAGATGGCCAAGATTTTCAGGGCAATCACCTCATTGACCCCTCTCCTCGCGATGATTGTAGCATAAGCCGCACGCGCTGAACGTCGAAAGATGTCGACAAGTAATGGATTGACATGCCGGCTATGGCCATTTTAGAATGGATATGCGCGACAGGACATGGCAAAAAACGGCGAAAGTGGCGAAATAAAGTAAAGGGTGTCGAAAATGCGTGCAAGAACCTACCTTTGGTTAGCCGTTTCTTGTTCAATCATAGCGACAGTGACGAGTCTTATGGGAAGTAGGTTCAGCGGGCAGACAGTCCAAGTTGTGGTGTGTGCCACTGATATCCCAGCTGGGACCACGCTTACGAGGGAAATGGTTCGTCTGGGTGCGGCAGCTAAGGGCAGTGTGCTCTCAGACGCAAGTACCGCCTTGAGCGAGGTCATAGGAAAGAAAGTGCGCATACCGATGTTTGAGGGTGAACAAGTTGTAATGCGCAAACTTGGCGCTCAAAGTCTGCCGAGTGGGATGGTAAGGATGATGATCCCGCTGTCACCCGGGAAGAGCCCAGTGGGTAGCATCCGTGAAGGTGACCTAGTGGATGTTATCTTCGTCTCTAATCCCGGCAGTGGGTATCAGTTTTCCAAACTGATTCTTGGTGCTCTTAAGGTGATGGAAATACCCACATATGAAAACAGGAGTGCTTTTGAACGTCAACCGTCGATTGTTGTCGCTGTGAGTGCTGAACAAGCGGAGTTGCTCGCATTTTGCATGGAACATGGTTCATTGTACATAACCATCACGGACTCTGCTGCAGGGAACAGGACTGAAGGCGTTACGTTTTCAACCGTGCTTGCTTGGGTCGAGCCATAGGTATCCCGGCTTCCTTGATTGCACCAGGGGTGGGATGTTGAAGGGCGGGGTAAGAGGCGTCGGTTTGTTCGACGGGCTGCGGGTACGAACGCTGAGCTGACGGGTCACAAAAATCTAAAATACCGGGCCCTTCTCCTTCCCAAAAGCCCTGAAGTATAGGCGGGCAAACTCCGTCCGCCCCGGATTGGAAAGGAGGTGAAATGCGAAGTGTTGGGCGGAAAAGACTTCGTCACGTTCATTGCGGACGTCCCAAAAGGCTCTGAGAGGCGAGTTCAATGTCCGTTAGAGGACGAAACAAGCCCAAGGAAGTGGTTCACTCAGGAAAAGAATTCTACATACCGCGCTCCTGATTACGTCCCAACCCCTGGGCGCATTATTGCGGTATTTAGCACCAAGGGCGGCGTGGGGAAGACATTTGTAGCCACTAATCTTGCGGTACTGATCGCCAAACGTACTTCCAGCCACACCGTTCTCGTTGACGCTGATCTGAAATCAGCAGATGTAGGGCTGCACCTGGATGTTGAGGCTGCCAATTCTGTAGTAGACCTGGTTCCCTATGCAGAACATGTGGACTTACGAATCCTGGAGGAGTACTCAATTGTGCACCGACCGTCAGGCCTCAGGATTGTACTTGGCCCTCCCACCCCTGAAACAGCTAACCTAATCCTACCTAGCCACTTCGAACAACTGCTCCGAAACCTAAGCCAAGTATGCCGGACCTGCATCGTGGACTTGTCCACAGACATTACCTGCCCGGTAACTGTAAAATGTCTTGAATGTGCCACCGATCTGGTACTCGTTGTTAACCAGGATGCGGCCGCGCTGAGGCAAACAAAAATCTTGCTGCACATCTTGCAAAATTACCTTGGGCTCTCTGAGAAGAACACCTATTTCGTCCTGAACCGGTATCGATCTGACGCGTGCATAAAGAAAACTCAAATCGAACAATTCCTACGCAATAAAATGACAGTGTGTATTCCTGACGAGAGCGTGAGGGTAGATGCCTCAGTCTTCCAGGGTACTCCAGTGGTGACCCAGCAGATACACACCATTGTTCGCCCTTTTGAAGAACTTGCTGATACGTTTGTTCCTCGCAATGTTTCTGACGGCAGCCCAAAGAAGAACCCAGCGCCCGTACTGGAGTTGTTCGGGAGGCTCTTTAGAACATGAATGAAAACGAAATCGTTGATTCTTTCGCATGGCTCAAGGAGCGTGTAGGACTTGAATATCGTGCTCTGGTACGAGAAGCGAGAGGCAACGAATCGAAGAAGGCACAGCTCGAGAGCGTCATAAGTCGAATCTTGGCACTAAATGGATATGCCTTCAAAAACGAAGAAAGGGATTTCATAGCGCGGGAACTGAGCAACGAGATAGCGGGCTACGGTCCAATCGACCCTTTGATCAAAGATCCCGAAGTATCCGAAATTATGGTGAATGGATGTGCCTCTGTCTTCGTGGAACGCCGTGGGAAGATACAGCAGACATCTGTGCGTTTCACCAGCGATGGTAGGTTAATGGAACTCATCCGCCGAATCGTGGAGCCGCTAGGAAGGAGAGTGGACCACTCAACCCCGTTTGTAGATGCCAGACTCCCCGACGGCTCTCGGGTGCATGCAGTAATCCCACCTGTATCACTCTCTGGACCCGTACTTACAATCCGAAAGTTTTGCCGGGACTCTATGACTTGTAATCAACTGCTAGAGCTCGGGACATACTCCCAAGAGCTGCAAGAGGTGCTCAAGGCCGTAGTTGAATCAAGGCTCAATGTGATAATATCTGGCGCATCGTCTACTGGTAAGACGACGTTGCTTGGGGTGATGTGCTCATTCATAAAGGACGAGGCGGAGCGGGTCATCGTCATTGAAGACTCTGCCGAACTCCACATAAACCGTATGCATCTTGTCAGATTGGAATCAAGGCACGCTAACCTTGAGGGAAAAGGGGAGGTGAGCATACGTGACATAGTGAAGAACGCGCTGCGAATGAGGCCTGATCGATTGATCGTCGGTGAGGTTCGTGGGGCTGAAGCGTTTGATCTTGTGCACGCATTAAATACGGGACACCAAGGCTCTATGTCCACAGTTCACGCAAATTCTACAGAAGATAGTTTGCTCAGGTTGGAAAATATGGCGATACTGGCAGGTGAAAACCTTTCTTACAGCGCCATCCGCTATTTAGTTCGAAGCGTAATCGATGTGGTCATTCACATGATTCGGCTTGAATCCGGGGCTCGCGTAATCAACGAAGTGAGTTTGGTCAACAAAGGTGACTATGCTGGCTGTACCCGGGTGAGGCCTATAGCACGTTATGAGTTGGCGACAGGGAGCTTTCTTATCAGGGATGAACAAGCCATAAGACGCATTGATGGGTATGACGACAAGTAGACGCAGAGTTCGATTATTACCGGCTCCCCCCGCATAGTGCAAGACTTCCAAGAACCCGCGAGAGTATCCGGGATGTTGACGGGAAGGGAGAAGAGCAACTGGGTGATTTGGTTCTTGGCTATCCTGCATGGGTTTACAACCTGGTTTTTTGCTCTATACCTGGGTGAAAGACTGGGCCTGTTACAACCCGCAAGGTTACGGGGATCCGTCGCCAATAGAGGGCGCCTTGCCAGGCCCTCCCTGCGGAGGACATGGGTTCCTGCGTCTGCATGGGAACAATCACTCCTGGATCTGTGTCGTGGGCTCACTTTACGGGTTTCATCAGGAATGAGCCTCGGCGAAGCTCTGGCAGACGCAGTGCGGGAACTGAGGGGGCCCCTGAAGGCCATACTATCTGAAGCCATAGAAATGTATAAAGTTGGCATACCCATGCAGGATGCTTTGGCAAAGGTATCTTCAAGATGTAATAGACTGGATGTACGCTACCTGTGTGCCGTACTAATAGCAATCACTGAGTGCGGCGGGAGCATTTCAAAGGCGCTGGAAGGGTTGAGAACCGATCTGAGTGACCGCATACGCGCAAGGCGTGAGGGTCGTGCGAAATCTGCAGAGGCGTGTTTGAGCGCCATTATACTTGTTGCCATGCCTCCGGTCCTGCTTGTGTGCTTGACGAGGTTTTACCCGACTCTGGTAAGACCGTTATTCATCACATCTGCGGGGAGGCTGTCTCTCCTGTACGCAGCTGCGTCATGGCTCATCGGGGTCGCGCTGATCGTCTCCACGACAGTAACCACCTTGGAGGCGGGAGAATGACGCTGCTTTGGTCAATGGCGAGCATCATCTTTCTTGCCCTTTATATGCACTTGAATAGTCTGACACAGCGACTTGGAACTCAGCCACGCCGGGCAACTGGTTTCGCACGAGTAGGACTGTGGTTTAAGCGGAACACGCCCGGTCTTTGGAGGACCATCTCGTCCTGGGCGTGGTCCAGCGATGATGAGCTCAGAGAAGACGAGGTCGGCAAGTACATTGTTGCGCTATTTACAGGTTCCTTGCTAGTGGTCTACTCACTGTTTGCTGCACGGCCTGCCGGTATTGCAACGGGGTTATGTATTGCGGCGGCACCGCCTGTATGGAGAGTGAGACGCCGTGCTCTCGTACACGGTAAGGTGCTCAGGTGTCTTCCTTCCATTGTCTCGTTTCTTGCCATCATAGGGGAATCAGGGGTGGGGGCCAGGACAGGGCTCAATATACTAAACAGAATAGGTTACGACGACAGCGGAGTGTTACCATTTCTTTGTGACATGGTCTCGGCTGAACGAAGTATAGGTGAAGCGTTCTTCCTGGCGTACCGCAAGTTCGGAGAGGAAGAGCTGCTCACAGTTGCTGAAACACTGAGCGTTGCAGAAAGGGCTGGAGCGCCATTTGCCCAAATATTGATGGAGTTGGCAGGTATGTTAAGACATGCACTTCGCATGCGGAAAGAGCGTGAAATGAGCCTACTACCTCTGAAACTCACATTGGTCACGATTGTGTTTCTCTTACCCTCGATTCTAGTCATCGCGTTAGTGCCTAATGTCCTAACGTTCATCAATGCCAGGTGGTGAAAAGTCGTGATTGACCGTCTGCTTGGACGAATCTTTAGTGAAAAAGGGGCAACCGTCGCAGAGTATGCCCTAATTCTGGCGCTTGTCGTAGTCGTACTCATTGCCACATTGTCCAGACTCGGAGCTGTACTGAATGAAAGGCTACTCGATATCATTGCAGAGATCTCGAATGCCGGCTAGACCAGACCAGGGGACTGCTGTCGTTGAATTTGTCATAGTACTGAGCCTTCTTGTGTTTTTGTTATTCTCCGTGGTAGACATGGCTATGCTTATGCATTCCCAACTGGTGCTTGCACACGCTGCCAGAGAGGGAGCGAGACGGGCTGCCATCGACGGAGGGTTGACGGCGAAAGTACGGGAGAGGATATTCACGCAGCTGGAGCTGGGCGGGCTGGACGTCGATCGGGTGGAAATGTACATGTCACCATATTCGGCGCCTTATGGTTGGAGCATCAGGCTGAGGTTAACATACAGATACAGACCGATTAGCCTTCCGATATCTGCAGTGTGGGGTAGCACTATACCCATTACGGCAGAGTTCATTACAAGGAGCGAGAGAATTGACTAGCAACCGAACTAGAGGCTCCGTGCTCGTCATGACGGTGATATTCCTTCCGGTTATGATTGGTACGGTTTTCATTGCACTAGCCACCGGCAGGTTGGTACACGCCAGGGCGGTTATCCAGGCGTCTGCTGACCTCGGTGCGCTGGCCGCTTTGAACAATGTGGATCTTGCACGGCTTGCCAATGGAGAACTGTGGATTGACCCTGAAACTGCTATCCGTGATGCCCGTCTCTGGGCGTCCGAGTGCCTGATGGTCAACCTCTCGGATACTCTGGACAGTTCCGAGGTGGTCATTGACGTAGTCGTGGATAACCTAGCATGGGAAGGAAACCCGAGCGTTACGGTGGCTGTCACAGTAAGAGAGTTGAGGCTAAGAGGCATTCCTGTGCCGGTCAACGTAAGCTGTAGGGCTACAGCCACAGTAGGACGGGTCCAGTAAACTAGGTCCGGGAAGTGGTTACGCTTGGCAGGAGTTCCGCTGAGAGTATAGAATAGTCACAATATATTAGGGGAGCGGCACCTGCCGTTTTATAGCGAAGAGAATCACCCGGCAGGTGGAATTCTGGGAGACGTCGCGTATGGAGGAACTGAATACCGACCGACTTGTCTCGTGTCCTGTGTGCTCAGGTCCACTGACAGTGTGCGGAGTGCGAGTGCCTTCCCTGACAAAGCTCCAGGCTTCCAGTAAGGTGGTAGAAGCGGATTACATATTCCGCTGCAACACCTGCGGTCATAGGATGTTTTACCCAGTCGCAGCGCCTGACCAGTTGGCAAAGCAAGACCGGAGAGATTTCTGGAAGTTAGTTCAAAGCGTGGGAGGATAATTGAACCCGACGAGGAATAATTAGTATTGAAAAAGGGCATACAGCCGGATGATGTCGACGGGAGAGACCCTGAACCCAGGGCGCCGAAGGAGCAAGGCGGAAGCTGAAACTCTCAGGCAAAAGGTACTGTCGACGGACGGAACTCTGGAGAGCAGCCGACTATTCGGCCACCAAAGGGGTAACTTCCCCCAGGGAAGGAATCTCTCAGGTAGAGGGACAGAGACCTACAGCCCACAGGGGCTGTGTCTTGGGTCCCATTATTTTTTCTGGGTAGGGAAAAGCTAAAACCTAGAGGAGGTGGAAGAATGACGGAGGCACGAAAAACACCGCTTTATGGCTGCCATGAAAAGTATGGTGGGAAGATCGTGGAGTTTGCAGGCTGGCTTGTTTCGGTGCAATTCGGAGGCATTTTGGATGAACACAGGGCGGTTCGTGAGGCAGCAGGTATGTTTGACGTTTCTTACATGGGAGAGTTTTTCGTAACTGGCGAAGACTCCCTGGCATTTATTCAAAAAGCAGTAACCAATGATATGGACAACATGGTGGATGGCCAGGTCCGGTACTCTCCAATGTGCAATCACGAGGGCGGCACTGTGGACGACCTTATGGTCTATCGTTTCTCGTCCGACCGCTACATGCTGGTAGTTAACGGAGCCAATGTGGAAAAGGACTTTGCATGGCTTAGCCGGATCGCCAGCGAGTTCCCCAGGGCGACACTGACCAATGCATCTGACGATTGGGCAGAGATAGCGCTTCAAGGACCGGCCAGCGCAACCATCCTTCAGAAACTCACTCAGACCGACCTGAAAGGTATCCGTTACTACTACTTCGTACCGCGCGCCGAAGTTGCCGGGGTCGATTGCATCCTTTCGCGTACCGGTTATACAGGCGAAGACGGGTTCGAACTGTATTGCGCGCCCGGGGATGCTGTTGCTCTTTGGGACGCGCTGATGGAAGCAGGACAAGATGAAGGGCTGGTGCCCGCTGGCTTGGGCGCCAGGGATACACTGAGGTTTGAAGCATGTATGCCGCTGTATGGGCAGGAATTATCAGAAAACACCGGACCTCTGGAGGCGGGGCTTGGGCGGTTTGTCAGCTTCACAAAAGGAGAGTTCGTGGGCCGCGATGCGCTCCTTAGGATGAAGGAGCAGGGTATTCCCAAGAAGCTTGTTGGATTTGAGATGCTGGAGCGGGGCATACCGAGAACACACTACACCATTGTGAGGGACGGCACTACGATTGGCGAGGTTACGACGGGTAGTTTTGCTCCCACCATTGGGAAAAATCTCGGAATGGGATATGTGACTCCGGACACTGACTCTGTGGGTGCCGATATCGGCATCATGATCAGAGGAAAACAGCTGCTGGCGCGGACTGTAAAGATGCCATTCTACAAGAGGAGGGCGAAGTGAGTATGTATCCGAAGGAGCTTAAGTACACAAAAACCCATGAATGGATTAGGGTGGAAGGAACTAGAGGCAAGTGTGGTATCACGTTCTACGCTTCTGACCAGCTAGGAGACATAGTATTTGTGGAGCTTCCCGAAGTAGGTCAGGACGTCGTGAAGGGAGAGACATTCGGCGTGGTGGAGTCGGTGAAGGCGGTCTCCGACTGCTACGCCCCTGTGAGCGGGAAGGTTGTGGCCGTTAACGAGATGCTTGAGACACAACCCGAGCTCATCAACCAATCTACTTACGATGAAGGCTGGATTATAGAGGTGGAACTATCAGATCCATCTGAACTGGATGACCTAATGGACGCACAACAGTACGAAAAGCACGTGGAAGAGGCGGGGCATCACTAATGAGGTACATTCCCAACACAGACAAAGACCGCCGCGAAATGCTCGCTGCTATAGGGGTAGACTCCCTGGAAGAACTGTTTTCCGACATTCCTGCGGAGGTTCGTTTCAGGGGTGATATGAAGCTTCCTGCGGCCATGTCAGAACATGAGGTACTCTGGCATCTGAAGGAACTCAGCAGTAAGAACGCCTCCGTCGATGAGTATACATGCTTTCTTGGAGCAGGTGCGTACGACCACTTCATACCCAGCGTGGTAGGTCATGTGCTCGCTCGGTCTGAGTTCTACACTGCCTACACGCCATACCAGCCGGAGGTGAGCCAGGCTGTGCTTCAGAGCATTTACGAATATCAGTCACTGGTCTGTGCGCTCACCGGTATGGATGTAGCCAATGCGTCAATGTACGACGGGGCGAGCGCAGTGGCAGAGGCTGCGCTCATGGCTGTATCCCAGACCAGGCGTCAAAGGGTCGTAGTATGCCGCAGCGTCCATCCCGAGTCCAGGGACGTACTCAAGACGTATGCCGCCGCTGTTGGGCTCGAAATAGTGGAGGCTCCGATGAAGGATGGCGTTACGGATCTTGAAGCTTTAGAAAGCCTCGTGACTAACGACACGGCGTGCGTAATTGCACAGCATCCAAACTTCTTTGGTAATCTTGAGCCAGTAGAAGAGATCGCCCGCATGGTGCGGAAGGTAAAGGGGCTGATGGTGGCCTCGGTTGATCCAATCTCCCTGGGCATCTTAAAACCCCCTGCCGAGTATGATGCGGATATCGTAGTGGGCGAGGGTCAATCCCTTGGAAACCCGCTCAGTTTTGGCGGCCCTTACCTAGGCTTCTTTGCCGCTCGTGAGCAGTTCGTCCGAAGGATGCCCGGAAGGATCGCGGGGGCCACTGTGGATGTGCATGGCAAGAGGGGTTTTGTGCTTACGCTGCAGACGCGCGAGCAACACATCAGGCGCGAACGCGCCACTTCTAACATTTGCTCCAACGAAGCCCTGAACGCCCTGGCTGCCGCGGTGTATCTCTCGACCATGGGTAAGAAGGGCATAGAACAAGTCGCTGATCTGTGCCTTCAGAAAGCACATTACTTGCACGATGCGCTGAGCAGGTTGGAGGGGTTTGAGCCCGCATTTGGCGCTCCATTCTTCAAGGAATTTGCAGTAAGATGCAAATTACCAGTGCGGGACTTGATACGCGGGATGCTCGATCACAAAATCCTGGCGGGTTACGAGGTGCGACAGACATATCCGGAGTATCCGGACCTGCTGCTTGTATGCGTTACCGAAAAGAGGACCAAGCGGGAGATGGATTACTTCGTGGCCAGACTGGAGGGATTGGTGTGAAGGATAGAAAACTGATCTTCGAGCTGTCAAGAGAAGGTCGATGTGCCTACAGCCTTCCTGACTGTGACGTGCCACGAAAGGAACGCGCTGCCATGTTGCCGCCTGGCAGCCTGCGGCATGAACCGCCTGAAATGCCCGAAGTCAGTGAGGTTGATGTCGTCAGACACTACACCGGGCTATCACAGCTTAACCACGGTGTGGATATAGGCTTTTACCCGCTCGGTTCATGCACCATGAAGTATAGCCCTAAAATGAACGAGGTGGCGGCCCAGCTACCCGGCTTCGCTAACGTCCATCCCTACACACCATATGAGATGACCCAGGGTGCGCTCCAGTTGATGTGGGAGCTGCAAGGCTATCTGGCAGAGATAGGAGGAGTAGATGCGGTATCCTTGCAACCTGCTGCGGGCGCTCATGGGGAACTCACAGGATTGCTCATGATACGCGCTTACCATGAGCACAGGGGAGAAAAACGCACCAAGATCATCATCCCCGACTCGGCTCATGGTACCAACCCGGCGTCAGCGGTAATGTGCGGGTTTAAGACAGTAGAAGTTAAGTCGGACGAGCGAGGCGGCGTGGACCTTGAAGAACTGGGCAAGGTATTGGACCGAGATGTAGCGGGGCTCATGCTGACAAACCCCAACACACTCGGGCTGTTCGATGAGAACATTCATGTGATTGCAAAGATGGTACATGATGTCGGTGGACTGCTCTACTATGACGGAGCGAACGCCAATGCCATAATGGGCTTCGCAAGGCCAGGCGATACCGGGTTTGATGTGGTACATTTCAATCTGCACAAGACGTTTTCCACGCCACACGGAGGAGGTGGACCCGGTTCAGGTCCGGTAGGTGTGAAGAAGCATCTCGAACCCTTCCTACCTGTGCCTGTAGTCGGGTTTGACGGGGAGAAGTACTTCCTCGATGACGACAGACCATTGTCCATTGGCAGGGTGAAATCGTTCTATGGTAATTTTAGTGTAATGGTCAAGGCCTACGCATATATCAGATCCATGGGCCCTGATGGCCTAAGAAGGGTTAGCGAGAACGCAGTATTGAATGCCAACTATCTGATGAGAAACCTGACTGACGTTTACGACCTACCGTATGATCGACACTGCAAGCATGAGTTTATCGTAAACCCGAGGCGGATCAAGGAGAAGACCGGTGTGAAGACCCTTGATATCGCGAAGAGGCTGCTTGATTTCGGCGTACACCCGCCCACGGTGTACTTCCCACTGATAGTGGATGAGGCGTTGATGATCGAACCTACGGAGACAGAAAGCAAAGAAACGCTCGACTACTTCATATGGGCGTTGAAGGAGATTGCGAAGGAAGCGTACGAAAATCCGGAAATGGTGAAGACGGCACCGCATACCACGGTGGTGGGAAGATTGGATGAAGCGAGAGCGGCCAGGCAGCCTGACATCCGGTGGAGGAAACAGTGACTTCAAGAGAAGTGCTTTCAACAATGCTGGATCAGGCCTGGAAAGTCAGGACGTTGCACTTTCCGAACATCATTGGTTTTGACCGCCCCGTCCGGACGAAGGCGGTATCCTTGACAGGGCTGGACTGCGCGTTACGTTGCGCTCATTGCGGCGGGCACTACCTGAAAGGGATGTGCCCGCCCGACCGGGCGCTGGCTGGCGGGTATACCAGTTTTCTCGTGAGCGGAGGATGTGACCGAAGTGGGAGCGTCCCCATCATGAACCACTCTGCTGAAATTGAGGGCCTTAAGGCAAAAGGCCGGCTGAACGTTCACACTGGCCTCGTGGGAGAAGAAGAGGCCATCGCCATTTCAAGGTGGGCGGATACCGTGTCGTTTGACCTGATCCTGGATGATCGGACGATCAAGGAGGTACTCGGCCTTGAGGTTCGAGGTGAACGCTTCGCTGAGGCATACTGCGTTTTGAAGAAACACGTCCGCGTAGTGCCTCACGTACTCATTGGGATCCTTGGGGGAGAGCTGAGGGGCGAAACAGCCTGCATCGATTTCCTCGCTGATAACAAACCCTGTGCTGTGACCCTAATCGTGTTCATGCCCACTCCAGGGACGGCTTTTGCACGTCGCCAGCCGCCCCCAGTGGCGGAGGTAGCGCGGCTTATTGCATATGCCCGCATGAAGCTTCCAGACGTTCCCGTGTTTCTCGGTTGCATGAGACCTGGCGGGGCGTACCGTGAAAGGCTTGACCCCCTGGCTGTGGCCGCAGGGGTGAACAAGATCGTAAACCCGGCACCAGCGGCCAAGCGGGAGGCGGAGGCCCGGGGACTAGTTATAGAGTGGGGTGAGGAGTGTTGCGGGCTTTAAGCCAGTGTTTGCGGAAATCGGCGACAGAAGCGGAGATGAAAATCAGGTTGTCGGCAGGTAGTGCGCTCGTACTCGGCTTGGGTCACGGGCGCTGCGACGTACTCCCGACCACCGCATATGTCATGTGCGGGGATGGGTGCGTGCGCTCATGTGCTTTTTGCTCACAGAGCCGGGTGAGCCATACGGGAAGGGATGACCTACTATCCAGGGTGACGTGGCCGGAACATGATGCAGACACGATCCTTCAGGCGCTGGAGGCAGATGTATCAGGCCGCGTAAGACGAGTGTGCCTTCAAGTGGTGGATGCCCCGGGCGTACTTGAAACGGTGCACCGGCTAGTAAAGAGCATAAAGAGCGTCCGGCCCGACCTGCCCGTGTGTGTGTCCGCTTCTGCTTATGGTATGGCCGAGGTACAACTACTCCTTGAGTCAGGAGCTGACCGGGTCTCACTGCCCATCGATGCGGCTTCGGAGCGGGTCTATCGGCTGTGCAAGAGCGGCTCATATACGCGGACAGTACGCCTGCTGGTCGACGCAGCGCGCGCGTTCCCCGGTAGGATCGCAACTCACATCATTGTTGGACTAGGTGAAACGGAGCATGAGATGGCTTTGTGTTTTCAGCATATGGCAGATGAGGGCATCGGTATAGGACTATTTGCATTCACTCCCGTCCGTGGTACCTCGATGCAGCATGTGAGTGCCCCCAAGCTCAGTACGTATCGGGTCGCCCAAGTGGTGTTGTACCTCATCACCCGGGGCTATGCCCGGGCTAACGAGTTTCAGTATTCGAAAGATGGCAGTATACGCATGTTTCATCGCCCGTGGAACGAGGTGAGGATGCTAATTGCGCCCCGGGCGTTTGAGACTAGCGGGTGCCCTGACTGCAACAGACCATACTATAACGAAAGGCCGGGAGACGTCCCGTATAACTATCCAAGACCTCTCAGTGAAGACGAATACAATGAGGCATTGGAGCTTGTATACAGCAGGTTGGAGGAGGTTTGTAGCAGCTACTAATAAAACATAACAAAGCGCTTATCATGAAGTTATGGAACTATTAACTATGAGCAAAGCGGCAAAGGAGTTGGGAGTCCATCCTAACAGCCTGCGCAACTGGGAAAAGCAGGGCTTAATCAAGCCCGTCCGTTTAGCGGGAGGTCAGCTCCGTTACTCTATGGATGAACTCAACAAACTCCTACAGTCCGGCCAAGGCAGTCGAGTTGTACGCTCGGGTGTCCAAAATACCGGAGCTGGCTTTTAGCCGCAGTTTCAGGCGTGTTTATCTGATAGGCGTGTTGGCCAAGGTAGTGGTGGCCTAGCCAAAACTTCAGGCAAACCCATCGCCTTAGAAGACCTGGACTTTAGCAAAAGACCGGCTTGATGCAACCGCATGGCGGCCAATTTCCCCTACCGGAAGATAACCGAAGCTACCAAGAAGGCGTCGGCGTAAAGCCGGTCCTGCCGGCCCACACTTCCACCATCGGCTACTGGCAATACATGGAGCGGTTGCCGCCGCATTAGTTAGGGCTATGGTTTAAAGAACGCATTACAAAGGAGTTAAAACAAAAAATCCAAGCCATTAAAGAAAAGCCGAAGCAAAAGGCGAATTCCTTGCCT
>DYEP01000111.1 GCA_020725675.1 Symbiobacterium sp.
GGGCCATCCTGCTCATACATAACCCCGTTGTTTGTCTTGGTGACATATCCTGAAATTAAGGCCACCCTTGAGTTCTAAGTACCCACCGGATACTTCACGCGGCGGTTTTACCACTGATGTTTCAATCTATCTACCACACCCCACTACACCTTGAACCGGCCGACCTGGTCTTGAAGTTGTCTTGCGATCTCAGCTAGGTTCTCGGCGGACGCGGCGATCTCTTCCATGGAAGCGTTCATCTCCTCCACGGATGCTGATACCTCATCCGCTGCTGCGGCGTTCTGCTCCGATATGGCGGCGATCTGCTCTATTGACACGGTGACCTGATCAGATCCTGCAGCCATCTCTTCGGTAGCAGCGGTGTTTTCTTCGGTGATGGCAGCTACCGTCGACACTGATTTGGCCACTTCGCGACTGGATGCAGCGACCTGCTGCGCGGTAGCGGCGATCGCCTGAACATCCTGGGTCAGCTGTTCTACTACAGTCAGGATAGCCATCAGCGCCTTTCCAGCTTCGGCGGCCTGTTTTGAACCTGCTTCTGCTTCAGCTGTACCCTGTTCCATAGCCTTTACAGCTTGAGCGATCCCTTCCTGTATTGAGCGGATCAGCGAGGCGATCTCTTTCGCGGACTTTCCTGCCCGCTCTGCCAGCTTTCTCACCTCGTCTGCCACCACCGCGAACCCTTTGCCGTGTTCGCCGGCGCGCGCGGCCTCGATGGCAGCGTTCAGCGCTAAAAGATTTGTCTGGTCTGCGATGTCCGTGATTACCTGGGTGATCTCTCCGATCTGCAAAGAGAACCGTCCGAGATCCTTAAGGCGCGTTGCCGACTCAAGCACCGCCTGGTGAATCCGGCCCATCCCTTCCACCGTACGGTCTACCACTTCGTTGCCATTCTTGGCAGTGTTCGTGGCCTCCTGGGACGAATGGGCTATCCGAAGGGCGTCCTGGGCTACCCGTTCAACGGAAACAACCATTTGCTCCACTATGCGAGACATGTTCTCAGCGTTTCTTGACTGTTCCTGGGCTCCGGCTGCTATTTCCGTAATGGCTGAACGCAGTTGCTCCACCACCTGACCCGCTTCGGCTACTTTGTCCGACTGGGAGGACGCCCCCTGGGCCACCTGACCCATCGCTTCGGCGATCCCTTGTGATGCCTTTGCCACTTCTTGGGTAGTGACGTTCAGCTGCTCCGCTGAGGCTGCTACCATCTGGCTGTAAGATCCCACGCCGCGGATCAGTTCGCGCAGAGTACCTAGGAATAAGTTGAAATTCCTGCAGAGATCGCCCACCTCATCACTGCTTCCTATTGCCAGTTCTCGGGTCAGGTCTCCTCCACCGGCAGCGATCTCACCAAGCTGACGGTTTATCTGTATGATAGGCTTGGTGATGCTCCTGGCGAGCAGGAAGGCGATTCCGATGCCGACAAGCGCTGCCGCCACCGCGATCACAAGACCGCTTGCCTGCGCCTTCGAGGCGGCGCTCCGGGCGTCATTCTTCACTGCAGCCACAAGCGTTTTTTCGTATTCGATAAGATCACCTACAGCCTGCATGAGGGCTTCTTCGTTCGTGCGCAGAGTA
>DYEP01000112.1 GCA_020725675.1 Symbiobacterium sp.
AAAATCCTCCCTGATAAATGCGAGATGTGACACGACACCATAATTACTTGGAGTTTAGCGAGAGATAGAGAAATGTTTCACAAAGTGGCGCCAAGGAGTTTGCGGTGTACCCCCGTGCTCTTACACCCACCGCCATATGTACTGTTGGCGATATAGCGGCTGACGAGGCGCGACGGAGTCGGCTGTCCGTTTCGACCAAGCTTATGAGCCCCTGTGTTTGTCTCTAGGTCTGCGAACCCCTTACCCCTCAAGAGATCTCACTCAATAGATCCATTTCCGCCTCACATTCCTTAGGCTCAAGCCAAACAAGGCAGCGCCGAACGCGATGAGGATCGCGAAACTCAGGAGCGGCGTTGTATGACCGTCACCGTTTATCGAGGACTTCAACACATCTACCCGCACTATCTTCCCATCGACGATGAACGCTATCCTGTGCCAGAGCCGCTCGGCCTCCTCAATGTAGTGCGTGGTCAAGAACACGGTGGTGCCGCCCGCGTTCAAATCGCGGATGAGCTTTCGTACTTGCCTTGCGCTGGCCACGTCGATGCCGGTCGTCGGCTCGCCGAGGAAAAGGATCTTTGGCTCGTGGATGATTCCCGCAGCAATCGTGAGCTTTCTCTTCATCCCACGAGAGTACGTCTTGAACGGCTTGTCTCCAGCGTCCGCAAGTCCAAACTGCTCCAGAAGCTGACGCGCTCTTTCCTCACGCTTCCGCCTCTCCATGCCGTAAAGCGCCGCACAAAAGCACAGGTTTTGAGAGCCGTCCAATTCGTCGTATAGATTACTTTCATCAGGCACGGTTCCGATGACCTATTGAGCTCTTTTGGTCTGGTGTGCCAAATCGTATCCCAGAAGTCTGGCTGAACCCGACGTTATTCTGGCAAGCCCGGTCAACATGTTGATCGTAGTCGTCTTTCCCGCGCCCTTCGGGCCGAGAAAGCCGAAGATCTCGCCTTCCCCTACACAGAAATCGATGCCCTCAACAGCCGGAAAGCCACCGTACTTCTTGGTTAGACCCTCCACCTCCAGTATGTTCACCTGAC
>DYEP01000113.1 GCA_020725675.1 Symbiobacterium sp.
CTCTTCTGCCATAGAAAGTAAGCCGCCGTATTGTTGGCATACGATACGCAACCGTCGCGTCCGAGTATCAGGATGCCGATTCCAGCAGCATCAGCCAGTTTCATAAGAGTTCGGGTCTCCATAAGTAAGCAACTCCCCAATGATACAAGTCTAATGTGCATTAGACGCCTAGTACCAACAGAACCGCAACAAAAGGCCATCAATGCAGGAATAAGTTGACTCAATACGGCAAATCGCTCCGAATGGTTAAGTCGCAATAGACTCAAAGGCTAATGAGGGATGTTGTTTTGTGTTTTTTCATGATTCTCCTTTTTCGGGAAAATTCCTGCACGCAAGACTTACCGGTGCTGTATTCATTTGCTGGCACGGTTGTTGCTTAAAAATAGAAGAAATGCTGATCTCGATGCGAGCGGTCAACCAGTCCATCGATTGGTAATAGTACCTTGGGTTCCGGCGCGGGATGGAAAAGTGTTCTAAGTCAGGCACCGGGATCAAAAAGAGGTTAAGCCGGTTGGATGAAGAAATGACGTAGGAAACAGCGGACTATGCTGGGCAAATAGGGGGTGGGAATCGGGAACAACAACTGTAACGCTTGCAAGCGGGGAACGGGGCTGGCTTTGCAGCGGTATTCAAAGAGGGCGTCAAGTCAAATTGAAGGAGTGTTGTCAGGTTATCACAATATTACGGGAGGAAGAGGGAGGAAAACAGATGGTTGCGTCGCGCAAGACTGTCAGACTGACCGGCTTGTTGATAGTGGTCGCCCTGTTTCTTGGCTTCAGCTTGACTGGCTGCGGCAGGGATTCAGCGGCACCAAAAGACACAGCTCCCCAGACACCCAAAGTTGTCAAGATCGGCTTCATCGGACCTCTCACAGGGCCTAACGCATATCAGGGCACAGGTGCGAGGAACGCGTTCAACCTTGCCATCAAGATGGCGAACGAATCAGGAGAGTTTCCTTTCAAGATCGAAGTAATTGAGATGGATGACGCGTCTACACCGGCAACCGGCGTGTCGGGTGCGCTAAAAATCACATCAGACCCGGATGTGGTTGCTGCTTCGGGACATTGGAATAGCCCGGTGGCGGAAGCGACCATTCCCGTCTTCAAACAGGCAGGCATACCGTTCATCATCTGGGGTGCCATCTCTCCCACGTTGACAACTGCGGAGAACTACCCCATTGTCACGCGCGTGTGCCCCACCTCGGTTCAGGAGAACATACCGCTTGCCAATTTTGCCATTGACCAGATGGGTCTGAAGAAATGGGTCATTATTTCTGACACCAGCGTTTATGGGAAGAACAACACCGCGGCATGGAAAGACGAAGTGGGCAAACGAGCCGGCGCGGAGATCTTGAGTGTGGACGAAATCCAGGTAGGGCAGACAGATTTCCGTCCCATTCTTACCAAGATCAAGAGTTTGAACCCGGACGCAGTATACTTTGGCGGAGTGGTGATGGAAGGCGCGCTGATCAAGCAGCAAATGGCTGAACTCGGGATCACGGTGCCCATGGCAGCCATATCCGGTATCGGTTCGGAGAAGTATATCGAAGTCGCAGGAGCCAACGCTGAAGGCACCATCAGCAGTAAGCCAGGAAAGAGCATCGACAAGCTTCCTGGTGGTGCCCAGTTCGTGGCTGAATATGAAAAGGCGGGATTTAAGGAGCCTTTCGGAGTATATGGACCCTATGCTTATGATGCGGCAGGCATCATACTGGCCGCTTTGAAGCAGGTGGGACCCGACAAGGACAAACTCATCGATGCCATCTCCAAGATAGAGTATCAAGGCCTGTTGGGCACAACCAAGTTCAACTCGGTCGGGCAGACGACTAACGCCATAGCTACCATACTGGTAGTCCAGGATGGTAAGTGGGTACCGTGGGATGACTCTGAGTATGCGACAGGGAAGAGGAGCCTTCCCAAGTAGATTCTAAAGACGCCCCGTTCCCCGTTTGTTGTTCTACAGGGTTTTGGGCAAACAAGATGCCGGAGGAGGATAATACGAAGTGTCTGTTTTCACCGAGCAGGTTATGAACGCGTTGCTACTCGGTAGCTGCTACACCCTGGCAGCCATAGGGTATTCGTTGTTTTTCGGGGTCATAGATACTGTGATCTTCTGTGTGGGGGATATTGCTATCTTCGGAGCGTTCGGCGTACTTGCGTTTTACTCCCTGGCAGTGGCAGGCGGGCTGTTGGCAGGCCTCCCCATGTGGTTGTTGGCGCTTGCGGTGGTGCTTGGAGGTACTATGCTTTGCGCCCTTCTCAGTGTGGCGACGCACAGGGTGGGAGTGAAACCATTTGAAGGAAGACCATCGCTCATGCCGCTCCTCAGCACGATCGCTCTTGGCGTGGTGATACGTGAGCTCATAGGGCTGTTTTACCCGCAGGGCAGAAACCCACACGTATTTCCAAGACTCTTACCCACAGGAGCAGTATTGAACACTGCGACCCTGTCGTACAGAAATATCATCATCTTGGGCGTTACCTTAATCCTCTTGACGCTATTGTTCTTGTTTGTAAACCGTACCAAGACGGGCAAGTCGATGCAGGCGATATCGCAGAACAAAGAAGCTGCGTGTATGATCGGGATCAACCCTGGCGCCATCGTTACACTGACCTTTGTAATCGGAGGATTTCTGCTGGGCATAGGGGGTTTCTTGATCGGCTCTTACTACAGTATCGTCAGGTTTGACATGGGCGCGCTGTACGGTCTGAAGGGGTTTTCTGCAGCTGTGGTGGGGGGGCTCGGCAACACTTACGGGGCCATCGTAGGCTCCATGCTCATCGCTTTTGTTGAGGTATTCGTCTCAGGATACATCCCTGGTGGCACAGCATATGCCAGCGTATTCGCCTTCTTAGTCGTAGTGGCGTTCATGATATATAAGCCCGAAGGCATCCTAGGCGAAAAGACAGTAGAGAAGGTGTAGCGCACCATCAAGCTGCATGAACGAAGGGGGTCCGCAAAACCATGTCAAGACTCATCACAAGACTAGGCCAGAAGCGGGAACCGCTGCTCGTGGCAGCGATCAACGCAGTCTCCGCCGCCCTCATATATGTGGCGGTGACAGGCCGGTTCTACGTGTCAATGAGCGCCGTGGCGTTGATCGTTACAAGCCTTATCTACCTTGAACGGGTGGGGCTAGTCGATGAGCTGTTCCGGTTGTACTCATCCAACAGACGCGCTGCACTCCTTACATTGTCTGTCATCCTGTTCCTATTCCCGTTTACCATACGGAAAAGCCCTTATCTCGTGCACATTGCGGTGATGGCATGTCTTTACGCCATTACTGCGATGGGCCTTAACTTCCAGATGGGAAGCACCGACATGACCAACTTCGCGGGAGGTGCATTCTTCGGTATGGGCGCTTACACCTCCGCATTGCTCAACATGAAGACGGGCATTAGCCCCTGGCTTGGCATCCCCGCAGCCCTGGTGATGACGGTGCTTCTCGCCTACCTTATCGGACTTCCGACCCTGAGGACCAAAGGGTACTACCTGTCGCTGGTGACTATCGCAATGCAGACGATGTTCACACTCCTCATCATAAACACTGACTGGGTGGGCGGACCAAACGGGGTAGCGGGTATCACACCTTTTTCTCTGGGTAGCTACTCCTTTCGCTCGCCGCTTTGGTTGTTCGGCTACAGGTTACCATACCAGGCCCATTACTTCTACCTCTCTGCAGTGGTGCTACTGTGTGCAGGCTACGTAGCCTCAAGACTTCACACTTCCCGTGTGGGGCTTTGCTGGAACACCATCGGGGAGGACGAGATAGCTGCGCGCTGCCAGGGGATAAACCCGGCGTCCGCCAAACTCTTGGCGTTTTGCGCGGGCGGTGCCTTCGCGGGAGTAGCTGGTGCCATCTATGCCCATTATATCAGTTTCATCGGTCCGGAAGACTTTGACTTCACAAAGTCCCTCATGATAATCTGTATGGTTATCCTTGGAGGGATGGACAACGTGACTGGAGTGACGGTGGGTGCAGTGCTCCTCACCCTGATCGACGAAAAGCTCCGCGATTTTACAGACTACCGTATGCTTTTGTACGGTGTGATCCTGCTGACAGTGCTGCTGCTTAGGCCTGAAGGGCTCATTCCGAAACGTGTGAGAAGATACGAGCTGCTCTTAGGAAGGACCTGGCGTACGGAACGCGGACCAGGACGACACGAAACAGGGTATCAAGCCTAAATCGAAAACGTTTGGAGTGGATTCACGAATGGAAACCAGGCAACTTGAAGTCGCCGGCACGCGCACTCGAAGGAAGGACGGCGTGGCCAAAGTCACTGGTCGCGAGACATTTTCTTCCGATGTGTACCTGCCGGGCATGATGCACGCTGTGGTTTTGCGGAGCCCCTATCCGCACGCGGAAGTCGTGGACATAGATGTGAGCGAAGCTGAGCGAATGGGTGCGGTTTGCCTAACCCCGTTTGACGTACCGGATATCGTATACAACGAACGTACGGTAAGCATTCCTGAGAAGACGTACAGGGATCGGACGGTACTGCCAAAACGGGTGAGGCATGTGGGAGAAGCGGTTGCTGCTGTGGCACACGACACGGAAGAACTGGCCATGCAGGCTGTATCCAAGATAAAGGTGCAGTACAAAGAACTGCCTTATGTGCTCGACGCGGAAGAGGCGATGGCTGAACGCCACGGGGCAAGACTCTACGACACTGTGTTTCTAGGGGAAGAAAGCATCCAGGTGAAGAACAACATCGCCTGCGAGAGGAGCATAGCGGTGGGGGATGTGGAGGACGGCTTCCGGCGGGCGGACGTCACAGTAGAAAGCGAGTTCGAGGCGCAAAGAATGTACCATGCCCAGATGGAGACCAAGGCGGCGGTGTGTGCACCGGAACCGGATGGGGGCATCACCGTCTGGACTACTACCCAGACCATCCATAATGTCAGGCAACTGCTGGGCCAGATATTCAATCTGCCGCTTCACAAGGTAAACGTGAAACGGATCGCCCTAGGCGGTGCGTTCGGCTCGAGCATCCAGATGAACTCCATAACGCCAATCTGTGTGGCTCTTGCACTTAGGGCGAAGCGGCCCGTGAAGCTTGTGACTTCCAGGGAAGAGGATATGTACGACCACGTGAAGTACCCGGTCAAATTCTGGCTCAAATTCGGGGCGCAAAAGGACGGTCGGCTTGTAGCTGCTCACATGAAAGCGCTGGTAGACATAGGTGCTCACAACATCCAGGCGTACCCTCTGCTTGGGTGTATAGCAGGGTGGTTTGCATCGCTTTATAAATTCCCGAACCTCCTTTTTGAAGGCAAGGCCGTATATACCAATAAGGTGCCCGCCTGCGCAATGCAGGGCTATGGTAATCCGCAGACCAACTTTGCTGTGGAAAGCCTTATGGATATGCTTGCTGAGGAGCTCGGTATCGACCCGATACAACTCCGGCTTATGAACTACGTGGGCGTGGGAGACGAGTTCTGGGGCCAGGGTCCGACAGTCCGTTCCATCATCAAAAGCTGCGGCGTGGAAGAGATGCTCTCGCGCGGGGCTGCCATGATCGGCTGGGATCGGAGGGTCCATCCGTGGCAAAAAAGCGGTGACGTGGTACGCGGGATCGGCGTGGCGCGAGGGTTTCACACATCTGGCACGGGCGGTCCGAGGCCCGGCGAGGTGATCGACTACTCAAGTGCCACGATAAAGGTGAACGAAGACGGATCGGTGGACCTGATCACGCCGGTTATGGACCAGGGGGGCGGTACCTGGGAAGCCGCAGCCAAGGTGGTAGCGGAGGTGCTGAAGGTGCCTCTTGACATGGTGGGCATTTCGCCTTCTGACACGAGGACAACTGGCTACGACGTGTGCACCCATGCGACGCGCGGCGTGTACTGCGGCGTGGGCGCGGTGCTCCATGTAGCTGAACAGGTAAGACAAAAGATCCTTGAGATGGCTGCACGCATACTCGAGCAAAACCCCAGGGACTTGAGTATGGAGAGAAATGAGGAAATCGGGCAGGCGGTGATCTATCCCACAGGTCTTCCGGATAAATTCATTACGCTGGGTGAGGTGGCCAAGACTGCGCAGATCAAGAGCTGGGGCACGATCGCTGCGACGGATAGCTACAGGCAGAAGAACTGCCCACCTTGTTTCGTCACCCACTTTGTCGAGGTGGAGGTCGAAAAGAAGACGGGCAGAGTGAGGATCGTGCGCGCGGCACTGCTCGGCGATTGCGGCACACCCATAAACCCGGATATGGTGAAGGGGCAGCTGGTTGGGGGCTTGTGTCGTGGGCTTGCTTTTGCCCTGCTTGAGGAGACTGCATACGACAAGAGTACTGGGAGGCTCGTATGCGGAGGCTATCTCACCGACTATAAATTGCCGACAGCCTGTGAGATGCCCGCCATAGACGATATCATGGTGGGGTTTGCTAATACGTATGAACCAACCGGCCCGCTGGGCGCGAAGGGCATTGGAGAGGCAGCGCTTAACTCTGCGGCCTCCGCCATTGTGAATGCGATTTATAATGCGACCGGTATCCGCTTCAAGAAGCTTCCCGTGACGCCTGAACGTATGCTGGAAGCTCTGAGAGAAGGTGTTGCCAGATGAACACGCAGAACCAATCGAACACCAGATTGCTCCTGCCCGAATTTGAATACGTAAAACCCAAAACAAAAACCGAGGCGCTCCAGTTGCTTGACCAATACAGGGACAAGGACACGCGAATATTGGCAGGAGGGACGGACCTGATCACAAAGATGAAGACAGGTGCGCTTTCTGCCAGTCGCCTGATTCACGTAAGAGACATTAAGGAGCTGTCAGGCGCAAGGCAGATTGACTCGGCCCTTCACATTGGAGCGGTTACTACGCTTGCGGATCTGGAACGGCTGCCTGAGGTCAAGTCAGTTTATTCGGCTCTTTACGAGGCGCTCCGGTCCATGGCGGCTCCGGCGGTGAGGAACATGGCTACCATAGGGGGCAACCTCTGCAACGGCTCGCCCGCCGCAGATACAGCACCTGCGCTTATGGTGCTCGGGACGGTATGCACGCTATCGTCATTGACGGGTGAGAGGCGGATGAAACTCAGCGAATTCTTTGTGGCACCCGGCCGGACTGCGCTGCTTCCAGGCGAAATGCTTACCGAGCTCGCGGTAGAGGGAGTGCGCCCGGGCAGCGGGAGCTGTTTCTTGAAGATAGGTAGGGTCAGTGCGGATATCGCCAAGGTCAACATTGCTGTATACCTGGAGAGAGACGGCGACCGGATAACAGACTGCCGCTTGGCGGCGGGCTCGGTGGGCCCGACTCCACTGCTTCTTGACTCAGTGGCGTCTCTTCTCAAGGGGTCGAGAATATCACAACAGATGCTATCTGAGGCTGGCCGGATGGTAGAGGATGCGATCTCGCCGATTACGGATGCGCGTTCAACCCAAGAGTACAGGAAGGCCATCTCCTGCATTCTTGCGGAAGAGGCAATAAAGGCGGCCTGGGTGAGGTCGGGAGGGGAGGTGCCTCGATGACGGAGACGAATGTTACTCTTACTGTGAACGGAAAGAGGAGTAGTCTGCGCGTAAGACCCAATGAGCTACTGTTGAACGTACTCAGAGACAGGATGTTTCTTACGGGTGCCAAATACGGCTGCGGCATCGGGGAGTGCGGGGCGTGCACTGTGCTTGTAGACGGAAGACCTGCGCTTGCCTGCTTGACGCTGGCTGTTGCCGTAGATGGCAAAGAGGTGGTCACTATTGAGGGTCTCGCCCGAGGAGATGAGCTGGATCCACTGCAGGAGGCCTTCTTAGACCATGGGGCCGTGCAATGCGGGTTCTGTACTCCAGGGATGATCATGACCGCAAGGTCTCTGCTAGATGAAAACCCCTCGCCCTCGGAAGAGGAGATCCGCGAATACATCAGGGGTAATATCTGCAGGTGTACCGGATACACCAGCATCGTTTCTGCCATCTTATCCTGCGCGAAAGAAAAGGAGGAGGCGTAATGTACAAGATGCGCTATACCGCACCCCGAACTCTTACTGAGGCGCTCCGCCTTCTCGCAGAGGAGAGCAATGCGTACGTTGTTGCCGGAAGCACCAACGTAGTGCCTGATCTCAGGGCAAGAAAGATCAAACCCTCGTTACTTTTGAGCATAGAGAATCTGGGAGAACTAAGAGGCATACATGTGGACGGCGACGTGGTAACTGTGGGTGCGTTAACCACAATCAACGAACTCTTGGCCTCCCACGACATACAGGTTCACGCCGGCATACTCCACCAGGCTGCGCAAAGGTTTGCCGATCCCCTGGTGCGCAACAGGGCTACCGTCGGCGGCAACCTAGCCAACGCGTCACCCGCCGCTGATACGGCAGTACCCCTACTTGCATTGGACGCGGTCTTATGCATATGCAGTGCCAAAGAAGAGCGGGATGTGCCGCTTTCGACATTCTTTGCCGGGCCGGGGCGCACAGTGCTGAAACGAGATGAGCTTATACGCGCAATAAAGTTCCCGTCGGACAGTGCAAACCATAAGGCTTTCATCAAGTTTGGGCTTCGCGAGGCCATGGCCATCTCTTTGGTGAGCGTTGGAGTTGAGCTTCGGCTTCAAGGGGATGAAGTGACGTACGCGAAGGTAGCCTTCGGGGCCGTGGCACCTACTCCGATCAGGGGCTTTAGGACTGAAGAATTCCTTCTTGGGAAGAAACCTACGACGGAAGTGCTAGATGAGGCCCGGCAGGTAGCTTCACAGGAAGTACGCCCCATCAGCGACGTGAGGGCGACAGAAAGCTACCGGAGATACATTTCCGGAGTACTGCTCGTCAGGGCAATGAAGATGGCGCTCGGGGGAGGCATGTCATGATGGAAGGTTACGCCATAGAACTCACGGTGAACGGCAGACGGGTTTGCGCGGAAGTGCGCGCCGACGAGACGCTGCTTGAGTTCCTCCGGACACAGCTGCGCATTATTGACGCCAAATTAGGCTGTGGTAAGGGGGACTGCGGTACGTGTACGGTCCTGCTTGACGGAAGGCCAGTGAAGTCATGCATTGTCCTGGCCGCAAGTGCTGACGGAAAGGATGTAAAGACGCTGTCTGGTATGCAGGAGGAACCGCTGATCAAAGCACTACAGGAGAGCTTCGTCACTCATGGGGCGGTGCAGTGTGGCTTTTGCACTCCAGGAATGATCCTTACGGCAGCCAGCTACCTGAGGGAACACGAAAACCCATCAAGGGATGATATACGCAGGGCGCTGTCAGGTAATCTTTGCAGGTGTACGGGATACAAAAAGATCGTGGATGCCACAGAAGCGGTGGCAAAGCGTAACACGTAGGGGAGGTGGGTTCAGTGTCCTGGGTAATAGGAAAACCGGTGCCGAGGCATGACGCGTGGGCCAAAGCCAGGGGGGATGTGATATACGCCGATGACTTCAGCTTACCCGGCATGCTTTACGGGAAGGTACTAAGAAGCCGGTATCCCGCGGCGCGTATCCTTTCAATAGATACGAAAAAGGCTGAAGCACTGCCCGGAGTACACGCTGTATTGACTGCAAAAGACGTGCCCAACAATGAGACTGTGACCAAGTTTGGTCAAAGCAGGGACGTGGGAAGCGGCTTTGAAGGTATGTACAGGGTCTTGGCGGACAAGAAGGTGCGATTCATGGGCGAAGCTGTAGCGCTGGTGGCCGCCGAGACAGAACAGATCGCCCAGGAGGCGCTCGCACTAATCGAAGTGGACTATGAACCACTGCCCGGCGTGTTTGACCCGGAGGAAGCGGCCAGACCGGGCGCGTATCCGGTGGGAGAGAGCGAAAGTAACGTAATCGCGAGGTACCGGATACGGCGTGGAGACGCGGATGAAGCGTTACGCCGCGCTGACGTGGTGATCGAGGGCACCTACCGCGTTCCCTTCGTGGACCATGCCTACCTTGAACCCGAGTCCGGTGTGGCTTGGCTTGACGAAAACGGTGTGATCAACATACGGGTGTCCACTCAAGTGATCGAGCATTTCCGGGGGGTAGCAGCGGTTCTGGGAGTACCGCACAACAAGGTGAGAATCATCGGCACATTTGCCGGGGGAGGCTTTGGCGGCAAGGAAGACATCACTGTGGAGACATACCTCGCCCTGCTCGTCCAAAAGACCGGGCGCCCTTGTAAGATGACGTGGACGCGCGAGGAGTCTATCCTGTCGCACAGCAAGAGACATCCCTACGTAATGAGGTACACCACAGGCGCGACGGCGGACGGGAAGATTGTGGCATTGAAGGCCGACCTGATTTCCGACGCGGGCGCGTATGTATATCTGAGTCCATGGGTGCTGATGTATTCTGCGGTGAACGCCACAGGTCCTTACGAGGTGGACAACGTGGACATCACCGCCATGACGGTGCTCACTAACAACACCTTTACAAGCGCAAACAGGGGTTTTGGAGCCATCCAGCCCAATTTCGCCTACGAGTCCCAGATGGACGAACTGGCACGGAGGCTGAATCTTGACCCGCTCGAGATTAGAAGGATAAACTGCATCAAGAAAGGCAGTACCATGTCAACCGGTTGGCGGATCGATCGCTACGTGGCCCTTCCCGAAGTGGCCGAACGCGCCCGGGAAGCGCTCGGTGAACCTACCCCAATGCCTGCTCCGTGGAAGGTGGGCATTGGGGTGGCCGTGGGCATGATGAGCTACGGCCGGCTCATGTTCTTGCACGATACGTCGAGGTCTCACGTCCGGGTGGAGATGGATGGCAGCGTCACCGTGAGGTGTGGCGTACCGGACATAGGCGGCGGCCAATCTTCGTCACTCTGCCAGATAGTCGCTGAAGAGCTCGGTGTGGAGATGTCAAAGGTAAACATCTATGTGAGCGATACGGCGCTCACCCCGCTTGCGGGTACAACTACCGCCACGCGCCAACTGTACATGTCGGGAAACGCGACCTTGAAGGCTGCGAGGGAGCTCCGGGGACGGCTCCTCAGTAAGGCTGCGGAGATGCTCGGAGTGAGCGCTGACCTGCTGAATTTGAAGGAAGGCAGTGTGATTGTACAGGGAGAGACCCGACGGCTGCCACTCACCAAGGTGATTGCCGCGTGCGCCAACGAAGGTCAGGAGCTGTTTTCAGAGGCTCAGTTCAATGCACCGTTTTGTGAAGTGCCTGACCTTTCGGATATCAAAGGACAGATTTTCCCTGACTTCACTTTTGGTGCTCACGCCGTGGAAGTGGCCGTGGATACCGAGACTGGCATGACCCGGGTACTCCGCATCGTCTCCTGCTACGATGTGGGACGCGCCATCAACCCGCTGAGTGCGGAGGGCCAGCTGGAGGGCGGCGCCATATACTGCATGGGCTATGCGTTGACAGAAGAGGTAGTGCTCGACAGGGGCATCACGCGCACCCCCAGTCTCTCTGAATATCTGATCC
>DYEP01000114.1 GCA_020725675.1 Symbiobacterium sp.
ATCAGGGAGTTTTGGGACAGATGGAAAGCATAGTGGTGGACACTTCCGTGGTCATTGATTTCCTGAAGGGGAAACGTCCTGCGGCGGAGTACGTAACCGGGCTATTGGAAGCAGGCAACATGGCCATTACGGCGGTTACCGTTTTTGAGCTGCGTATAGGCATCCCCGCTGAGAGCAAGCGAGACCAAGCGTTAGAGGGTTTTTTCAACCTCGTCCTTGTGCTACCGCTTGATAAGGCCGCCGCCTTACGCGCGGCGCGCATAGAAACGGAATTACGAGTCCAAGGTCAGGTTATTGGAGTAGCGGATACGCTCATCGCTGGGATCTGCCTCGAGCACGGGCTTCCGCTTGTCACTCTGAATACGGCCCATTTCTCCCGCATCCCTGGATTGACGGTGGTGCCGGTCGGCTAGCCAACAGGGCGGGTCACGTCTCATAGCGGGTTAGAAGTCTGCTTTGCTGTTCTCTGAAGTAGGTCTTGACTTCGGGCCAGGTGACGTCGGTGAGGATGATAGGGTCTACGTCTCTCTCGGCATCGTCGAAGTAGGCTAGGCTTTTCAGCACGTGGTACAGACTATAGCCTGTGCCGCCGTACTTTTCCTTAAAGAGGCCCAGGAGCGCGTCGAGAGGGATGATCTTCTGGCATATGACGTACAAGTCAACGAAGTCCTTCTTGCTCCCGCGGCCTGATATTGCGGTCATCTTCATCAGGGCGATGTCCCTGAGATCTGCCACTCCGATTCCCCGGAAATCGGTTGTCGGGAAGAGTAGCTGGTATCTATAAATCATGAAACTGACCCTTACATCGTTTAGAAGGCCGTGAACCGTACCCCAAGCTTCGCCTGTGAGGTCGAACCTGCCGATGGAGCTCAGTCTTTGTATGAGCAAGGTGGTACCGAATTCTCGGGGGCTGAAGAAGTCGAAATCATAGGATATGCGGTGCCCAAGTTGCAGGGAAGCCGCAGTGCCGCAGGCCATGTAGAAACCGTCTGTTATATGGCGGCTGCTTAGGAGGTCCAGTAAGGATTCCCCGTTTTCCGGAAGGACGTTGACAAACACCGCACTTCCTCCTCCCCAAGCCCGTAGTAATTCTGCCAGAGACGTGCAGTTTTCCGGGAAAGACGCCTGCTGTTTCTGACCACCTCGAGCCTCTGGCCGTCACTATAATAGGACATGACCCATCGTATCGCAGCGTCGTCTCCCTCCTCGAGCAGACGCTCGAGGACGAAGAAGTAGTTCTTGTCTACGTCCACCGCTTCGGGATCTACGTCCCAGAAGAACTTCTCCAGGAAAGTAGGCAAAGCCGCCATCTCCGATCACCCCACCCGTCTGGTGCAGGTACCCACGGCCGTACAGGCGTGGGAAAGGCAGGGCCGCAGCCAAGTTCCAAGACCTCAGGACCAACACGGTTCTACGGGCGGTCGCGGGGAAGACATTACCGCCTCTCGAGTCGCGCAAGTTGGCGGCGCAGCCGAGCCTCGATGCTCTCAGGCAAGCGACGTGCGGGAAGAGGAAAAGCGTTCTCGAGATCGTCAGCGTCGGCGTCATCAGCGCCACCCACCGCGC
>DYEP01000115.1 GCA_020725675.1 Symbiobacterium sp.
AAGACGGTGGGCCTTTCGGGTCTGCCGGATGACGTACCGGTTTTGCGGTGACTGTTTCGGGCGGGACTCCAGAAACCCGTGGTCCACCTGCCCCGTCAGCCGGGCAGGTTAGAGCGTGAACTGCCTTTGCTGTCGCTTTTATCGCTACTTGGTAGAAGTTAATAGCAAGAATGAAACAGTCAGTCAAGCGCTAAGATGAAGCACTTTAGGTATGCGGACTCTGGGTAGCCTACTCTGACCGGATGGTCGACTGCCTGTCCTCTGAGCTGTACCACCCTTACTTTCCGCTTGGCATCTGCCGCCGCGGCCTCGATTACTGCCGAGAACTCTTGCTGGGATAGGTGATATGAACATGAACTTGTGACCAAGAACCCCCCTGGCCGCACTATCTTCATCGCTCTTAGGTTGATCTCCTTGTACCCTCGCAAAGCCCCTTCTAGTGCTCTCCTGCTTTTTACAAAAGCGGGCGGGTCAAGCAACACCACGTCGAATGTTTCCTTTTGAGAGTCGTACCGTCGCAGTTCATCGAATACGTTACCTGTTAGGAAAGTGCAACGTTCTTCGACTTTATTCAGCTGTGCGTTCTTTTGTGACTCGGCTATGGCTTCCTCAGAGGCATCAATGCCAATGACTTCCTTTGCTCCATGAACTGCGGCTTGTATGGCAAAGGAGCCTACATAGCAGAAGGCGTCAAGCACCCTGGCTCCCGCAACCAACGGCAGGATGGCGCGCCTGTTTTGCCGCTGATCAAGAAAGTACCCGGTTTTTTGACCCATTATGAAATCCACCCGGAACCGAGCTCCGTTTTCCTTTATCATCACGGGGCATTCTGTATATCCATAAAGCCAACGGCTCTCTTTTGGTAAACCCTCCAGTTCCCTGATGGCTGTATCGTTTCTGGCGTAGATGCCTCGTGGACAGACTTTGGATACAAGTATATCTACGACATCCTTAAGCCAGCGTTCCATGCCAGCGGAATGGACCTGCATTACTAGGGTATCCTCAAATTTGTCCACAATCAGTCCTGGAAGCCAATCGGCTTCCCCAAAAACAAGGCGGCAGCTGGTTTGCTCATCAAGTGTCAAGACTGCCCTGCGATAATCGAGGCTACGCTGAATCTGACTCTCGAAGAAGTCCAGGGTAATCGGTCTTGTATCTCTTGTTAGAAGCCGTACAGCGATCACAGAAATGGGGTTTGCAAAGCCTCTCCCTACAAATCTGCCGCGGTGGTCAACCACGTCTACAACGTCTCCTGGCTGAACAGCACCAGTAAAATGGGTGATTTCAGTTCGGTAAATCCATGGGTGGCCATTCAGTACTCTTGCGGATTTTCCTTTAGCGATATGGGCAACAGCCAACGTGCGCTCCCCCTTATGTTATAAACCGAGAATATTGTCGTCAAAAAGTGTGTCCGCGAACTGACGGATCTACAAACCTCGCTTTCTTTCCATACTACAATAGATCTTGTGGAGCGGGGAGGGAGCATAAACTGCAAATGGAAGTTCGACGAGTGATACAAAGGCTGCCAGGCAGGATCAGTCTGGGTAGCGCACATCAAGTCGCAAATTTCCTTCTACTTTTGGTCGCAGGCTTCCTGCTGGGAAACGCTCGTATTATACCGGACACGTCTCCCTTTGGCATTGCGTTCCTCACTGCGCTGTATGTGGTGGACAAAGACTATTTGGTCGCCGGCACCCTCGGGGTACTGGCGGGTAACCTGTCGCTTGCAGTGACTAACCTCATTTCTGTCCTGGTAACGGCATCCATAATGCAGACACTCCAACTGAATACGAAGACCTTTGTGACAAGACTTACTCCGTTGGTTGCTGTCGGGACATATCTATCTGTTCGTTCGGTGCAGGCACTGCTTGAGCACCCCAGTCCCTATATTCTCTTGCCGATTTTGTGGGAAGCCCTGGTTGCATTGACCTTGAGCTTGACGTTTGTTGAAGCGCTTTCGCTCATCCGAGGCAAAGTGGTGCTGCAATCGGATTGGAACCCGCGCTCAATTTTGTCCATAGGCGTGTTTTTGTGCTCCCTTCTGGTGGGGACGTCTGGCCTTGAAGTCGGACCCTTGTCAGTGCTGGGCGTACTGGGCAGAGCAACCGCACTTGCCATGGCTTATGCTGGGGGACCTGGCTCGGGTACTGTGATCGGAACTGTGTTTGGTATGATCTTCTTTCTTTCTGGTGCTGGTGACGCCGGTATCGTGGGCCTATTCGGGTTTTCCGGACTGCTGGCCGGGCTGTTCTCCGAGATGGGTAAGATAGGCTCTGCAGCTGGGTTCATCGTAGCGCACATCCTGTTTTCAGCAGCGCTGGGCCACTCATTTCAGATCAGTAGCCATCTATATCATGTAATAGCATCGGCTTTGCTCTTTTTGGTTCTACCAAAAAGGGTAAACGAGCGCACAAGCCAGCTGTTTAAGAAAAGCGCATCTGCTTCCTTAAAAGACACTATCAAACAAAGACTTTCTGAATTTGCAGGCGCCTTTGAAGAAGTGGCTGCAGCTTTTGAAGAAGCATCAACAAGCTGCAAGAGTCTGGACAAGGAGATCTCCGAAGCGTTATCCGTAATCTCCAATAGAGTCTGTGCTGACTGCTCAAAAGCAAGGCAATGCTGGGAAAGTGACTTCTACCGTACATACAGCTTCATTGTAGACATGATGTCACAGGAGGACACACGCGCTTTAAGAAAAAGCAGGAAGGGATTTCATTGCGCGAAGATACAGGAGCTACAGCAGGCAGTGTATGGGCTTAACGAATCATTGCGGATTAACTCATACTGGAGGATGCGATTTGAGGAATCAAGGGATCTGGTGTGCCACCAACTCAGAGGGATGGGTCAGGTCGCGAGGCAGATTACCGATGTTCTGGCTCCAGAATACGGTAGGAAGACCGGACCGGTGCCGCGGTCGGGCTACGAAATCGGAGTGGCCGAAATAGCTAGCGACAAGTCGGCGGTTTCAGGGGACTTCCACCGAGCGATCAAGCTCAGTCCAACAAAGATAGCAGTGATTCTAAGCGACGGTATGGGAACAGGAGAAGCGGCAGCGAAAGAGAGCAAGACCGCTGTCACGCTGCTAGGAAGATTGCTACTCCTTGGACTTGACCTCTTGCTTGCACTTAAGACTGTAAACTCGGTGATGGTTCTAAGGAGCACAGAAGATCAGTATGTAACGGTGGACCTGGTTCTAATTGACCTTTATGACATGACTGCAGAAATAACCAAAATGGGTGCAGTTCCGAGTTTTCTCGTACGACTCGGTGATGTACGGACGGTGCGCCTTGAATCTCCTCCGCTGGGTGTTGTACATAATCCTGAGATAATCACATACAAGACTCGAATCCGCAGCGGCGACAGGATCGTCATAATGACAGACGGCGTTTTTTGCCGTATTAAGGACTGCCAGGAGAGTAGTTTGTTCACCCGCACGTTGAGCGAAGTGGAACGAATGAGTGCAGAAGATGGCGCAAGACATATACTCAGGGCACTATGTGAACGGACTGCCGACGATGATATGACAGTGATTGTTGTTGCCATTATATAACAAGTTTGCCTCTCCCAACCCCTGCTTTGTGTGGCGAAAAGCCACACCTTTTTTCTATGCCCGCCATGGGCGTGGCTAAATGGCAAGGATGTTTCGTCGGCAGGCGGAATCCGAAGGAAGCCATAGGCAAACCTCCGGCTTGAAGATACGCCGCGCCGCATTCTTCCCAATTCATTTGGGGAGTTAGGCGCGGCCAAGATTTTCATGGCCTTTCATCTACGCTTATGTTATCATCTAGGCATCAAGAATAAGC
>DYEP01000116.1 GCA_020725675.1 Symbiobacterium sp.
GGCCGGGCGGGGGCACCCCGCCCCCGCCCGGCGAGCGACAGGGGGGCAATCTAATGAGCCGTGCCCTTGCGGTGAAGAAGAGAGTGCGTTTGAACGCGGACCAGCTGGCGGCGGCCTTGACGCTGCTACCTTCCATTATCGCAGTAGGCCTGTTTGTGTACGGCTTCATTGCCTGGAACGTATTCATTTCCTTCACCAAGTGGAAAGGCGTTATCCCGAACTACGTTCTTGTGGGCTTGAAGAACTACATACGTTTGTTCCAGGATGAACGTTTTCAAATCGGCCTGCGAAACATGCTGGTCTTTTCTTTGGTGTTCATAGCAGGCTGTATGGTCATCGGTTTGCTGCTTGCTATTCTCCTGGACCGGCAAGTCAAAGGCGAAGCCTTCTTCCGCAATGTCTATTTGCTGCCAATGGCTGTTTCCCTGGTCGTTACCGGGGTGGTGTGGCGTTGGCTGTTGACCCCTGGGTCCAAGGAGACAGGCTATGTGGGGGTTAATCAGCTGTTCGACTTCATCGGGCTGGGTTTCCTAAGGTCTGGATGGTATACGGATCCCAGGATCGGCATTATCGCCGTGGGAATCGCAGCCATGTGGCAAATGTCGGGCTACGTCATGGCGATGTACCTTGCAGGGCTTCGCTGCATTCCGGAGGAGGTACGGGAAGCGGCCCGCATGGATGTCGCCAGTGAGCTCCAAATGTACCGTTACGTGATCATCCCGATGCTTCGTGATGTGTCTTTGAGTATCGTTCTGGTCCTCGGTCATATTTCCTTGAAGGTGTTCGACCTGGTCTCAGCGATGACAGGCCCGGGTATCGGGTTCAGCACCGACGTGCCTGCTTACTTCATGTGGGACACGACATTTCGGGCGAACAGGTTTAACCAGGGAGCAGCGATTGGGACTATACTCCTGGTCATGGTAGCCTTCTTGATCGTGCCTTATATGATCAGCAACATGCGTTCGGAGGGGTGAGCCATGCGCGGTTGTGATGTCCCACAAGTCAGCAGGGGTTCGGGCCGGGTTAACTGGTTGCGCGTTCTGCTCTACGCAGTGCTGGTTGTCTTCGCCGCGTTCTACTTGATGCCGATTTATGTGATGGTTAATGCATCTCTCAAGAGTTTCGCTGAGGTCAGCGTCGCCGAGATGTGGAAACTGCCCCGCGACCTTTCTCTGGAGGCCTTCACGTCGGTGTGGAAGGGCAACAGAAGCCAGGGCCTCAACAGTCTAAGCGGCTTCTTCCTCAACAGTGTGTATCTGACGGTACCCGCCACGATCATTTCAACCGCTATCGGTTCTCTGAACGGTTACATCTTCTCCAAGTGGAGATTCAGAGGCTCTTACGTACTCTTCGTCCTCTTCTTGTTCGGCATGTTCATACCGTATCAGAGTATCCTGATTCCACTGGTGGAGGTGCTCAGGAAACTCGGGGTTTACGGCTCAATCCCTGGGCTAGTCCTCACCCACACCGTCTATGGTATTCCGATCACGACCTTGATCTTCCGCAACTACTACACGAACACACCAACTGAACTGGTAGAGTCTGCAAAGATGGACGGAGCTGGCTTTTACCAGATATACCGCTGGGTGATTCTCCCTGTTTCCCTTCCAGCCCTCGCGGTGGTCGGCATTTGGCAATTCACCTCTATATGGAACAACTACTTGTTTGCGGTTGTCCTAACTCAGAACCCGAGTGTCCAGCCCATCACCGTTGGGCTTGTCAACCTTGCGGGTAGCTACTTCGTGGCGTGGAACGTCCAGATGGCGGGCGCGCTGATTGCTGCGCTGCCGACCCTCCTGGTGTATATCTTCCTCAGCCGGTACTTCCTGTCCGGTCTCATGTCCGGGGCGCTGAAAGGCTGAGCGCGCGGCGGCGAGGCGCGCGGCGAGGTCGCCTCGGTAGAGGCTACGGAGTTCTGGAC
>DYEP01000117.1 GCA_020725675.1 Symbiobacterium sp.
CTTATTCTTGATGCCTATATGATAACATAAGCGTAGATGAAAGGCCATGAAAATCTTGGCCGCGCCTAACTCCCCAATGAATTGGGAAGAATGCGGCGCGGCGTATCTTCAAGCGAAATCACGACTTACATACTCACATCCGTTCCTCCACACCTTTGACTGTCATTTCTCTCTATTGCCCCCGTTTACCTCTCGGGAACTGCTGCTTAACGCACGAGGTTTTATTAGTAGAAATGTCCTCCTGGGTGTGCTCGGTTCCAGCTGGAGATACGTGGTAGTGAAAGGGAAAGTCCTGCGAGGGGATCGGTACCATGCGAGCATTCGCTGGTCTTGGCTATGCGCATGAACAGTGGACGTCTGCGTTTGGAGGTCTCTGCCACTATAGCTCCTGGCAGGCACGAACGCTGCTGGAACGCTCAGTGCCCTGATGCTATTCTGCTCTTGGTTTCTCTCCTTCGCCTCTTGGCATTTCAGCCTGGAGGATACGTCTACCCGGGACTTAACGACGAACGCGTGATGGGCCCTTGCATTACTGTAGCGCTGACCAGCGTGGCTATGGCATGGAACGACTAATCGGCTCAATTCTTCCGGTGGCCGACAAGACTGAAGCCTTCCCTGTTCCAATCTACCAGAGTCCGGCGATTCTGCTAGCTTCACTGATGGGCCTGCCTGTGCGCGGGTTTACAGAAACGCAAGCACCATTCATCATCCGTGTGACCGCAATTCCCCTGCCCGCTTTTCCTCCTTTCAGGTGCGGCGCATCCAGGATCCCGACCTCCACCGCGGCGGCCAGTGTGTCCGTATCAGCTAGAGGATCTGGAACATTAGCCCCGAGCTTTCTAATAGCACCCAGGATCGTTTCTGCTTCTGCCAGCAACTGCTCTTTTCTCGCTTGCACCCGCACGTCTTTGAGCATGTCCGGTATGTTTTGCAGCGTATTACGAATCACACCACGCACAATCTTGCATGACTGGATCACCTCGTCAGGACCTGCAAGCCTTACGCCTTCACTGTATCCTACAACGTGGACGATCTTCGGTTTCAACGCCATACTGAGGAATGTCGAATATGCAAGTTGCCCCTTGGCCAGCTCCAGGTCCGCAGGAAAACTGGACAGCCCCGCCCTGACTTCCCTTATCGAGGTAAACGTATCATCATGCAACGATTCGATCATCTCGATCTTGGCCGCCATTTTGCCAAGGTCGTTGATAGCCGAGGTGCCGGGTGGCGTATTAAACATGTATTGAGCAACGTAGTGCCTTACCCCTTGCTTCTTCGCATTGTATGCCGCAAGGTAGGCAGCAGCTACAGCCACCGGATCCGGCGCGTCTCTTAGGCTCCAGTGATGTGCTTCATTTACTTCGACGGGAATTCCATGCTCGGCATGCCAGCGCATGGCTGCGAGGTTTTCGGACAGCGCTTCCCTCAGTGTGCGGTCGCTCCTTCCATCCAGTTCGCTGTACCAGAACAGCGGGATGGCAGCCCATGCGTTATTGATGGTCTCATACAACATCTTGGCCATCCTCAGAAGGTCCCTGGTACCCGAATAACACCGCAGGAGCGGAAAGTTACCGGTTCTCGTCGCCTCATAAATCGCCTCCAGGTCTTCGCGCGACCTAATGGGGACACCCCCTGCCCCGTCCTGAGTGTGGTCCATCTCATCGGGTCTGAAGAACCTTTCCTGTGCGTTCTGGTCAGGCCCGATGCTTAACACATCGAGCACCGATTCTTCTGCGATCCGCCTCGCCCCTTCGATCGTGTCCTGAAGCGTAGGCAAGCCAAAATGGTGCCTAAGCAGCGGGTACGGGTCCTTGAACCCTATGCGGGAGATCAGGTCCTGGGGGTAATCCTCAGCCTTTTTTAATACGCGTTTCCCCTTCAGAAACGCAATAATCTCATCTATGTCTTCCTTTCCTGAAAACACGGCCTCGAATACGCCTGCCCGCTTCGCTACATCAGCCACAGAGGGTGTCCCGCCGAAAATGTATCGACGGTCATCCAGCCCTTCTCGTTTGATGGCCTCCTTCAGGCTGGAAAAGGTGCGTTCGGCCGCTGTGGGACTCAGACGGTAACCTATAGCTACCAGGTCGGCATGTGTTTCACGTACAGCTCCCAGCAGCCTGTCGATTGATACCGCAGGTCCCAAAAACACTGTTTTGTACCCCTGTTCTTCCGCCAGAGACAGAAAATTGAGCACACCTGCAACGTGCACGCAGTCACCTATGGCAGCTCCCACGATGGTCAATCCCAATTTTCTAACTCCCTTCATACACAAGTTTTCGTATGTCGGCAGGAGACATACCCGCAATTCCCAGCTTCTCCACTGTTCTGCCGGTTTCCCAGTAGTCAGTGCCGTGCAGCGCACTTCCCAGGTGTATCATAGCTCGCATAGTGGGTGTAGGCACGCCCAGCATCTGGCCTATGGAAACGATCGGTACCAGGGAGGCCGGAATGTCCTCAAAGAGGTACCTGTGCCTGAGCGTGGGGGGTGCCTTTATACCTTTGTATCCCTCGTTGTTTTGCATGGCCTCGTACAGATCCGCCCCTATCGCGCTGTAGGCGGTCTCAAGCCACTCGAGCGCCGTGAGCGCGCGCACCCCCAGCGCGTGCGCCACCGCCACTCTCTCGCGATCCACCGCCTCAAGCGCCAGTGCCACAGACGGTGTCACACCCTGCGAGTAATAATCGAATTCCCCGTGAGTCGCCTCTATCCAGCCCGCGTTAAACAACGTAATGGTCGGGTGAAACACCGCACCAATGTTGTCCATGCTTGTTTTTAAGACATTTTCTGCTGGTATGAATTGGGGGTATGCGTGCCTTACTGCCTTTATTACGTCATCTGTCCTCGACGCGGGCAGCGCAGCCAGGGGGACGGTGTTCTTGATACGAAAAATCCGAACCTGCGCAGGACCTGTCCTCCGAGCCGCGTAGATGAAAGTCTGGGCCTCCGCCACTGTGACGTCAGCCGTTACATTACGCTCCTTGAATACTTGCCTGAACTCTAGCGCTCCTCCCGTACGCCCAGGGTGAAGCATGAAGATCTGCCCGTCTTTCACATGGGGAGCCGCGGCCTCCGCGACTGATCTATGAGCAGTTGCCGGTGTAACCACCATGATCAGTTTAGCCCTGTGGAGTGCCTCTGCCATATCAGAAGTCACCAGACGGAGAGGCCCAAACCCCCTGACTTCACCATCGAGAAAAATACCCCCTCTCACGCGAATAGTCTCCACCCGCTCGGGAGAGCGGTTATACAGTGTGACGGAAAAGCCCTTGTAGGCAAGGTGACCTGCCATAGCCTGCCCACCATGCCCCGCCCCTATCACGGTGATTTCCACAGCGGGTCTCATCTTTCTCCTGAGCGCCAGGTGTGGTGATGTTGTCATACCTGTCAACCCCTAACACAGTAAACTTGGATCAGATCCCGTTGGACAACTCCAGTGAAGTGGATAAGAAGCCAATAATCCTCAAGATCAGCTGCTATGAAAATTATCCCTGACTGACAGCCTGTATTCGCTTCTTCGCTGCTTGGACAACGTCACTAATCATGTTACAGGTGCTCATGCAACGATTCAATCTGGACAGAAAAGGCCCAGGAAACACCTGGGGCCTGCATCACACAAACCGCTTACCAGTACTGGTAAGATTATATCATATGCCGGGTACAAAAGGCAAAGCCTCTTCCGAACCGTAGACCGAGTTTTCTGAAAATCCCGGTAGACCCGAAAGGAGGGCCGTGACATCCTCCCCTCACTAAAGTGA
>DYEP01000118.1 GCA_020725675.1 Symbiobacterium sp.
GTCCAGGTAGTAACGGCGCCTAAATTTCAAGGTTCCAAAAAGAGTCTCTATCTCGCGGGTCCGCATATCCTTTAATTCATACCTCTTGCTATCCCGCTCGTCGCACAAAAGTCTGTCCAATTCCTCCAAAGCCTTCTTCAAAGCCTCCACGTACGCCTCAGCCATTTCTTGGAACACAAGAATCTCAAGTTCCCGGAAGGAGGTTTTTAGTCATAACGAGGTTCGTCTCCTTTCTAGTTGGGGGTGGTACCAAACTAATTGGAGATCTGAAACCCTCGTTACCTTCTTCCTACCTGCCTCTCTCGAAGTACCCACAACTATTTTAGTCCGCTGTCCAATTCACCGGACTGTGTAAAACGAAGATGCGACCAATCGCTTACACGTCTCACCCAATCCAGTTCCTTCACCTCTTCCCACAGCGGCCGCGTGGCCAGCACGTATCGCACGCTCAGCGTATTCTTCAAAATCACCACTTTAGCAGTGTCGTGGGATACGGGACGCCCGCACGTACCGAGCGCGAGCAATATGGCTTCCCGATCGTCTTTCGCGGTCAGCGGGATCTTGGCCTTTTCCGGAAACCCTGCTGTGAGCGAGTTTCGATAGGTGGCAGCCAAGTCAATGGTATTCTTCAGCCTTTCGGTAATGAAGTCAGCTGCGCCCACTCCATGAGCGTTCCCACGGCTCCCCTCTGTAAGACCCAGTACTACCAATCGTGACACTCGGGGCCGTCCGGGGTCGTTCATACCCTGGATCCCCATCCTACCTGTGATCGCAGGATCCATTCCTACCCCGCTTATATCCTTACCCATTTCTTCCACCACCAGCACGTCGCACCACTCAAAAGGCAATCGAGGCAAAAGGCTTCTTGCCCTCAGCAAAAGACCCGGCTCCTCTTCAATAATCTGGTCTCCCCTGACGCCCACCACCGCCGCCGTCTCGTCGAATGCGTTCTCAATAATGCCAATGCCCATTAATACCGGTATCTTCTCCATGATTCTCTTGGCCACTGCCGGAATGTGGGTGGCCAGCCCCTCGGGCCCGTACTGGTGGATGACGCGCGCGCCTTCTTGTTTCCCAAGACCTACAGCCAGCATTTTTGTAAGACCGCTCTCGATAGGACCGCTGAAGCTGGTGTGAGGCTTAATCCTGTTGATGACGACTATCCATGAAGCTTCGGCAGCAGCCCTGTCGCAGTATACAGGGAGCCCTTCAGCCGTTTCCCCGAGTAACACCACATCTTGAGAGGACACAACAGGGCAGCCCATTGCTTCTTCCGTGATCCCCAGCGACGCCAGCGTTCCCTTCTGCCCTTCCGCCGTGGCGCCCCCGTGACTCCCCATCGCAGGCACAATGAAAGGGGAAAAGCCCAATTCCTGAAGGGTAGATATGGCGGTCCGGCATATGCGGGCGATATCTCTGATCCCTCTGCTCCCCACAGCCACTGCCACTCTCCCCCGCGAGACCGTCGCGGGGACAGAGCTGCGTACTGCATCGCGCGTCTTTTCCTCCACATCCCCAAGCCTCGGTGCGTAAAACGAGAGAGCCAGCATGCAAAACTCCATGCGCGAAAGATCTACCACACTCGTACCTCCCCGTAAGTACTGGCGAGCACGTCTACCGTGTGCAGCACTGATACACCTGAACCGGCGGCTTTCAGACATCGCTCAAGCTGCAGCCTGCAGGCAGGACAGCCGGTAGCTACCCATTCTGCGCCCGACTCCGTTACGTTCGCGGCTTTTTGCCCGCCTACTGCCGTAGATAGCGTGTAGTGAGTAACACTGAACGAACCTGCCGAACCGCAGCAGGCGTCCGCTTGTTTCATCTCAATGAGCGCAACCCCCGGGACCGCCGAAAGCAGCGCCCTCGGCTGGGCATATATCCCCTGGTACCTTTTCAAGTGGCACGGATCATGGTAAGTGATCTTCGCTCTGAACGGGAAAGGACCGGGCGTAAAGCCCAAGGGACCCGCTAAGAGTTCGGTGACGTCCCTGACTTTGGCCGAAAACGCCAGCGAGGCTCTGTCCCCGAGCAGTCCCCCATATTCTTTCAGCATGGAGCCGCAGCTTGCGCAGTCAGTGACCACATAATCAAAGGGTGTCTGGTTAAGCAGCCGGATGTTTTCCCGCGCCAGCCTTTCTGCAGTGCGCCTGTCCCCTGAAGCCAACGCCGGGAGCCCACAGCACAGCTGGCGCGGCAGTACCACGCTTGCACCGTTTTGTGTGAGTACTCGTACGGTGCTATGTCCAGTGCCCGTGTAAGTGTGATTGGTCATGCATCCGTAAAAGTAGGCGACGAGCATCCGCGAGGTGCGGGCCGTCACCACCCGGGGAACCTGGGTCGAGAACGCTCTTGAAGCAGCGTGAGGTAGCACGCTCTCTTTCTCAAAAAGCCCCCACGGGAGCCGTTTTAAAAGTCCGCTTTGCCTCGCCAGCTTGCGGATGCCGCTCCGCTCATATGCCCACAGAAGCCTCGCAAACAGGTTCAGTCTCCCTGCGCTCAAGAGGAGAAATCGAAAAGCGTTTCTCTTCCAGAAAGATAGCCCTAATGTGCTGCAAGCCTCTTCCCTTGCAGCCTTAATCAACCGGTCAACTTGGACCTCGTTCGGACAGTTTGTCACGCACATGCGGCAGAGCAGGCATGTGGATACAATCTCTGAAAGCCGGTGTGTCCAACTGATCTGCCCGTCTAAAAGCCGGTCAAGCAGAAAGACTTTCCCTCTGGCCACGTGCGTCTCTCTCTTTTGTACACCATAAAGTGGGCAGACAGACTGGCAGTTTCCGCATTTGCTGCATCTGTCGATCTGTGTCTTCAGCTCTATCATCTGCATAAGACTAACCCCACAGCATCTTCCCGGGGTTCAGAATGTTGTTCGGGTCGAGGGCCTGCTTTATCGCCCTCATCATCTGGATCCCCGTCTCTTTAGCTTCTTTCCTGAGATAGCGTGCCTTCATGAGTCCGATACCGTGCTCGCCCGACAAAGTACCGCCGAGTTCGAGCGCAGCCTCAAATAGCGCATCCACAGCTTCCTCCACCCGCTTCATCTCCCCGGTGTCTCTTCTATTAGCCAGAATATTGGGGTGCAGGTTACCGTCACCCGCGTGGCCAAATACAGCTATTTTCAGGTCATAGGTCCTGGCGATCTGTTTTATGCGCCTCACCAAATGGGCTACCTTGCTGCGTGGAACGGTGGCATCCTCGGAGATCTTGGTGGGGTTCAGCTGGACGACCGCAGCCGATACTGATCGCCTCGCCTTCCATAGCCTGTCGCGCTCGTCTTCATCCCTTGCGACTTCAATTCGGGTGGCGCGTGCATACTCGCATGCAGATGCAACCTTCGCGATATGCTCATCTACAGTGGAAGCTGGCCCGTCCACCTCTATGAGCAAAATGGCCCCAGCGTCAAGCGGCAGGCCCATCTTCACGTAATTTTCTACGCAACGGATGGTTACGTCGTCCATGAGTTCCAGCGCCGTGGGAATAATGCCCCGTGAGATGATCTCCGATACCGCCTCGGCAGCCGATTCCACACTGGAAAAAGAGGCGAGGGCAGTCCTTGCTGTCTCCGGGCGTGGCAGAAGTTTCAGAGTAGAGCGGGTGACCACTCCCAGCATGCCCTCAGATCCCACAAGTAGACTGGTAAGGTCAAACCCCGTGACGTTCTTCACTGTTCGGCCACCTGTTTGGACAAGCTTACCTTCCGGCGTTACTACTGTTAGCCCCAATACGTAATCACCAGTCACCCCATATTTCAACGCTCTGGGACCGCCAGCGTTCTCCGCGATGTTACCGCCTATCGTGCACGCCTTGAGGCTGCCCGGATCCGGGGGGTAAAACAAGCCCATCGATTCGGCGGCCGTCTGAAGCGTTTCCGTTACCACGCCGGGCTCCACAACACACAGGAGATTCTCCCTATCGATCTCGAGGATCTTATTCATATCCACCATGACCATTGCAATGCCGCCATCCGGAATGGAGCCTCCGCTTAGGCCTGTACCCGCGCCGCGGGGGAAAACGGGTATCCCCTCCCTGTTGGCAAAGCTCATGACCTCTTGCACCTGCTCCGTGCATTGCGGAAACACTACCACATCAGGCACCCCGCTTAGCATGGTACCGTCGAAGGCATATGCTAGGCGATCCTCCTTGGTGTCAAGTACCCGGTCCTTCCCCAGAATGCGTACCATCTCACCCGCTATATTCAATACTTTTCTCCCCTTTTTGCTCAAGGCACTGCATCAAAGACTCTTGTCGCTTTCCGCTTCTTCTTGCCGGCGTCACGACATCCAGTCTCGCAAAACGATTATATATGGTACTACGACTGTAATGCTGCTTGTACCTCCTTATCTGTTAAACTCAACTTAGATAGCAGGAATACCTGCCTAAGTTGGCAAAAGTAGTTCAAAGGTTTCCGGGAAAAGGATTTTACCTCCTGGCAGTTCGACTGCTTGCGAAAGAGCCACCTTTCCCGGGTCAA